>JAUSTR010000005.1 GCA_030812955.1 Bacillus alveayuensis | reverse complement strand
GAAGATTCAAAAAAGAACCAAATGAATATTTAAACACTATTGAAGAGAAATGGAAAAGGCACAACTAATTTATTGTGTTGGTTGTGCCGTCTAAGAAAAAAAACGGGTATTTTTAACTAGTTTTTTGGTATATATATATAAGTTGTAGCAAAGAATTTCCATGCTATTGGTTTCGTACAGGTGTGTTAATGATCCAATCAACAGCACTCTATCCCTCGCTTTTCTGCCTCAGTCGGCAAGCTATTTGCTTGCCGACGGGCATGCTTTAGCATGCCCGCCTCGAACAATGAACGCTTTGCGGGCAAATACATTTGCCCGCTGGCGTTCTTGTTCGAGGGGAGAGGCAGAAAAGCTTGTGTTGAGTCCATATCATCCCGTATTTTGTATATTTACGACAAATTTGATGTAAAACAAAATTTCAATTTATATAGTGCTTATGAACTATTTTAAATAAAAATTTTTGTGATTTAGGTTATTTTTTCAATATAGTAAGCAAAAAGTCTCGAATTTTGATTTCGTTCTAAATGTTTATTTTGATCTGCCGATAAAAACGATGGGGAATAAGTTTTTTAAAATTAGAGTCATAATACATAAAAATCATCAAGCTTAGAGGGACAACTATATGAAAAAAGAAATGATCGGATCTGCCTTAATTCGTGAAGAACAACGATCTATCAAATTGTTTTTATGGATTTTTTATACAATTAGTATTGCTTTTGATATTTTTTATTATTATTTTTTGCCAATTTATAGTCATTCTGATGGGATCGGATTTCCAAAAGATGGATTGGGCTTTTGGATTTATTTGTTTTTATTCGCCTTACTGCCGGTTGCGGTTTACTATATTAAAAATCAAAATCCTTTTCCCGTTAAGTATTTATATTTTATTAGCTATGTTGTGATTAATATTATTAATGATATGATGATTTACGCTGATAGTGATCTAAAATATGAAAGTGGAAATGTTGTTGAAGTATTTTTCATTTTGTTTAGTCCGATTTTTGTAAACAAACGCTATTTTCAACTAGTGTTTTTGGGTTTAATTGTGAAATATTGTATTATTGGACTTGTTTTGCAAACGGCTGTTGTGTTTCTGCCTATTGTTCTTTTAGTTGTATTGTCCATAGTGGCTTTTATTTTACTAAACCGTTTCCAAGGATATGTGAATACGGTAAGTGAAACATATGATCAACAATTAAAAAAAATGGTGAAAGGGCTTATTGCAATACTTGAGCTGAAAGATCCATATACACGAGGGCATAGTGAGCGTGTCGCAGAATACGCCCTCATCCTAGCAAATGCAACGAAAAAGTTTTCGAAAAAAGAACTAAAAGCTTTTAACTATTCTTGTTTATTACATGATATTGGCAAGGTACATATTCCTGATCAAATTTTGACGAAACCTGCACGGCTGACAAATGAAGAATATGAAATTATTAAAACCCATCCTGTCGTCGGTGCAGAGGCTATAAAAAACGTTGAAGGGTTAAGCCAATATATCGATATCGATATTATTCGTTATCATCATGAACGCTGGGATGGAAAGGGGTACCCTGATCAATTGGCAGGGGATCGTATTCCACTTGTAGCACGGATTACAGCTATTGCCGATGCTTTTGATGCGATGACGTCTTCAAGGTCTTATCGTAAAGCGTTACCTCTTGATGAAGCCTATAAACGAGTGATTGAAGGGAAAGGAACTCAGTTTGATCCAAGATTAGTAGAATTATTCCAAGAGGTATACCCACAATGGGTCGAAGTTTATAACCGCTATCCTTGGCATGAAAACTCAAAAATTATTTCTTTAAAAGATGGTCTTTTATCCTAGACAGGGAGGTGATTATATGAAAATCCGCAAGCTAAAAAAAGTAAAAGCGACTTGCTGGTGGTGCGGTTGGCGTCATTAATTTGATCAAATTATACGAAAAGGGGGATGCTAATACAATTAGCGTCCCTTTTCCTATAAAGGGGATTAGAGAATGGAGATTACATTGCAAACGAAATTAACGTTATGTCCGTTAAACATTCAACTAGATCAAAAAAATTATATTGTAGAAGACGTTGCCTCTGGTGAATTTTACGAAATGCCGCAGATTTGCGTTGATGCCATTCAACTGATGGAAAAAGGACTTTCATTAGGTGAAATAGAGGAAAAATTAAAAACGACATACCAAGAAGAAGAAGTTGATATACTCGATTTTGCGAATCAATTAATCGAATTGGACCTCGTTAAAGAAATTGATGGAGAAATCATTCATAAAAATCGTCACATCGAAAAAAAAGAAGGCTTTTTATGGATTTCACCAAAAGTTGGTCAATTCTTTTTTAACCGTTTCATGTTAAATGGATATGGTGTCCTATTAATTTTGAATGTTTTTCTTTTTATCTTTCAACCACATCTATTCCCTTCATACAAGGATTTCTTCGTTTTTGATGTCATGAATTTAAATATACTTGTTTGGCTTATGATTACTTTTTGTACGGTTATCATTCATGAGTTTGGTCATGTATTAGCAGCGCGGGGATATGATCTCCCAACGAAAATGGGAATAGGACACCGCTTATTTTTTGTTGTTTTTGAAACAGACTTATCTAAAGCATGGTCTTTACGGAAAAATCAACGTTATGTTCTATATTTAGCGGGCATGTGTTTTGACCAAGTGATATTATTTTGTGTTCTAATAGCCCAATTATTCTTCCCTAATGAGAAGATCTTGGCTGTAATTGTGTTAGATATATTTATTAGAACATTATTTCAATTTTGTTTTTATATGAAAACAGATTTGTATTATGTTGTTGAAAATTGGTCAGGATGCTATAACTTAATGGAAAATGGAAAACAGTGGTTAAGTAAATGGCTGCCGATCATGAAACAAGTAGAGAAAACAGAAATTTTTAAAGAAGAAGAAAAAATGGTGAAGCTTTATGCATTATTTTATATAACAGGAGTAACGATTACGTGTACATTGTTTATCTTTTATTATATTCCACAAATGATATTTACACTTAAGAAAACAATACCTCATTTATTTTTGTTCAATAATAGTATATATTTTTGGGATGCTCTGCTCATTGTCATGCAATTATTGATTTTTATCAGCCTTCTTTTTTATTCATTAGTGAAAAAGAGAAAGGAAATAAGTCAAACGAACATTGTTCATGAAAAGTGAGACGTGCGACATGATGATAAGGCATGCCTTATGATGAAATGGTTTTACGTGAAACCAACATTTGGGCATACACCTACTAAATATCCCTGCATAAATTAATAAATAGGATCAAGAATTTTTATAAAGGAAGTGTTATGATGATTGGAACGATTTACAATTATTATGCAGGGGGAAATACAGCTCGCGGCTTTTATAATCTTTTTGAATCCAATCTAAATAGTCTAAATCGAATTTATATTTTAAAAGGCGGGCCCGGGACCGGAAAGTCGACATTAATGAAAAATATTGGACAGTATTGGGTGCATAAAGGGTTTGACATTGAGTTAATTCATTGTGCTTCGGATCTTCAATCGATTGATGGTGTCATCATACCGCAGCTAAAAGCTGGCATTGTGGATGGAACAGCTCCTCATGTGATCGAACCAAAAGCACCAGGGGCGATTGAGGAATATGTAAATTTAGGTGAGGCCTGGGACTCCAAAAAATTAGTTCAACATAAGAACGAGATATTAGAGATTAAGGAAAAAATAGGAGATTTATACAAGCTAGCTTATGAAACATTTGCAAAAGCATTAAAAATTCATGATGATTGGGAAAAGATTTATATTGAAAATATGGACTTTGAAAAAGCTAATGAATTGACGAGAACACTAATTGAAAAGTTTTTTAAAAACCATGCTGCGGAAAAATCCTCCATTGTGAAGCACCGATTTTTAGGAGCAGCTACACCAAAAGGGCCTGTTGATTTTATAGAAAATTTAACTGAAAATGTCAAATCGCGTTATTTTATTAAAGGGAGACCTGGCTCTGGAAAGTCAACAATGCTTAAGAAAATTGCTCATGCAGCAATCGAAAAAGGTTTCGATGTAGAAATTTATCATTGTGGCTTTGATCCAAAGAGTCTTGATATGGTGATTGTTAGGGAATTAGATTTTGCTATTTTTGATAGTACTCCACCACATGAATATTTCCCAAATAGAAAGCATGACGAAATCATTGATATGTATAAAGAATGTATAACACCAGGAACAGATGAAAAATATAAGGAAAAATTAGAGGAAATTTCGACAAAATATGCAGACACGATGAAAAAAGGAACAGCGTATCTTGCTCAAGCTAAAACGTTTCATAATCAATTAGAAAACATTTATGTTCAAGCAATGGATTTTTCAAAAGTAACAAAGCTGGAAGAAAACATTTTGTCACAGTTAGAAGAAATGAAAAGCTATTAGATCCTACATGAAATGAGGAGGGCCATCAAAAAGGAATTTTCCCCCTTTTTTGGTTCCCCTCATTTTTTATTTGACATGGTCGCAAATTGAGAAAATACATAGTGAGTCGTATAAATGGACAAAATTAAAAAAACTATATATTTCCTTTAAAATGTGTCCTTTGTATGTAAACATTTTTGTATTATTATGATAAGATAATAATGAAATATATTGATATGAAAGGGTTTTTTAAAATAATTAGTCCTCTATGAAAAGACAGTTGTGTTTTTGAATAGAACAGAAGGAAAAGATAAAAGGAGGAATTTTTGTGTCCAGCCACACTTTAGATCGTTTTTTAAAGGAAAATTTGCAAGATTTAAAGGAAAGAGGGCTTTATAATGTCATCGATCCGCTTGAAAGCCCTAACGGTCCTGTCATTCAAATAGATGGAAAAGAGTTAATCAACCTTTCATCTAATAACTATTTAGGACTAGCAACGGATGATCGATTAAAAAAAGCAGCCATTGAGGCCATTAACCAATATGGTGTTGGAGCTGGTGCTGTTCGCACAATTAATGGTACGTTGAAGCTCCATGTCGAGCTTGAGGAAAAAATAGCGGAATTTAAACATACGGAAGCAGCGATTGCTTATCAATCAGGATTTAATTGTAATATGGCAGCTATTTCAGCTGTAATGGACAAGGAGGATGCTATACTTTCCGATGAACTAAACCATGCTTCGATCATCGATGGGTGCCGTCTTTCAAAAGCTAAAATTATTCGTTTTCAACACTCCGATATGGATGATTTAAGAAAGAAGGCAAAAGAAGCAAAAGAATCCGGACAGTTTAAAAAAATAATGGTCATTACAGATGGTGTCTTTTCGATGGATGGTGATATCGCAAAATTGCCGGATATCGTTGAAATTGCCGAGGAATTTGACTTAATTACGTATGTGGATGATGCGCACGGCTCTGGAGTATTAGGGAATGGTGCTGGAACAGTCAAGCATTTTGGGTTATCAGACAAAATCGACTTCCAAATTGGTACGTTATCGAAAGCAATTGGTGTAGTTGGTGGATACGTTGCTGGGAAAAAAGAATTAATTGATTGGTTAAAAGTTCGTTCAAGACCGTTCTTATTCTCAACAGCTTTAACGCCTGCTGATGTTGCTGCTTGTATAAAAGCGATTGATATTTTATCCAATAGTACGGAATTACAAGATCGTCTTTGGGGGAATGGTCATTACTTAAAGAAAGGCTTAAAAGAATTAGGTTTTAATATTGGCGAAAGCGAAACACCTATTACCCCATGTATTATTGGTGATGAAGTGAAAACGCAGCAATTTAGTAAACGTCTTAATGAAGAGGGCGTATATGCGAAAGCGATTGTCTTCCCAACCGTTCCTAGAGGCACAGGACGTGTTCGAAATATGCCAACGGCTGCCCATACAAAAGAAATGTTAGATCAAGCCATTGCGATTTATGAAATGGTTGGTAAAGAATTAGGCGTTATTTCCTAATGGCCGCCTGTGAATATCATTGAGATTGTACGGCTACAAGCAATGGGAAAGGAACTTCGTAAGAAAATCTGGGGGAATCATCATGAAAAAGATTTTAATTACAGGAGCTCTCGGACAAATTGGTTCAGAACTGACCGTAAAAATGCGTGAAATATATGGCGAACAAAACGTGATTGCAACAGATATTCGCCAATCTGATCATGAAATCACACAATCTGGGCCATTTGAGCTTCTTGATGTGACGGATGCTAAAAAGATGTTTGACATCGCTAAAAGATATGATGTGGATACAATCATTCACTTAGCTGCACTGCTTTCGGCAACAGCCGAAGCCAAACCGCTTATTGCTTGGAATTTAAATATGGGAGGACTTGTAAATGCCCTAGAGGTTGCCAGAGAGCTTAGATGTCAATTTTTTACCCCAAGCTCTATCGGGGCATTTGGTCCAACGACACCAAAAGATCATACACCGCAAGATACAATTCAACGTCCTACAACAATGTACGGGGTAAATAAAGTAGCTGGGGAGCTCTTATGTGATTACTATTATTATAAATTTGCTGTAGATACAAGAGGTCTCCGCTTTCCAGGACTTATTTCCTACGTAACACCTCCTGGCGGTGGAACAACGGATTATGCGGTGGAAATATATTATGAGGCAATAAAGAAGGGGGCCTATACATCTTATATTGCTAAAGGGACATATATGGATATGATGTACATGCCAGATGCTTTAAATGCGATTTTAACATTAATGGAGGCTGACGCTTCCAAATTAAAGCACCGCAATGCCTTCAATGTAACAGCTATGAGCGTCGAACCAGAAGATATTGCGAAAGCTATTCGCAAGCATATACCTGAATTTAAGCTCAATTATGAGGTGGATCCAGTACGGCAAAGGATTGCAGAAAGCTGGCCAAATTCAATTGATGCGACAGCGGCGAAGGAAGAATGGGGCTTTAAAGTGGAATATGATATCGAAAAAATGACAAAAGATATGCTGATGAAGCTAAAACAAAAGAAAAGCTTAGTTGGATAATGAAAAAAGGGAGTCGACTCGGTCTTCGAGTCCTCCTTTTTTTTAATTATTTTAGAAACTTTTTTTCTAAATTATGAAATAATTTAAAAACCATGACTCGTTCACCTGTACGGGTACTTAAATCTGTATGGAAGCTTTTTACTTCCTCGCCGGTTAATTTAAGAATAATTTCCTTTAAGGTTTGGACACCCGCTTCTACTAAATCGGCACGAGTCCGTTTGATCGTTGTTATCCCTTCTTGCGTTTTACAAACAGAATATTCTGCTGGTGTTAAAATTCCTTGCAATGTAACAATGATCATATCTCTTAATATATCCGTTTTAACGGATACGGAACCACGTCCTAAGAAATCCTTTTCCCAGTGAGTTAATGCTTTACTAATTTCCGCTTCGACGAATCCTTTTGTCTTGTTCATAAATTCCTCCCAATTAACAAAAAAACAGTATATTTCCCCTAGTTATCTAGGATCAGAAATATACCGATTTATTTCAATCTTAAACCTTATCATAAAGGAATACTTTTTCATACAGTCAATTTTTCAATATTAACTGTATGCTAAAGTATCCTCATGACGTATAAGGTTGAAACGTTCATCCCTCGGATTATTTTTGTTTTCCATTCTATCGATAAGTCGGAATTCTGTCAAGAGCGTAAAAATTTAATGTACGAATACTAAGAACAGATCTTCCGATGATCGAGACAAGACCTTAAGAAACTTTTTTCTCCTTTATTCGATCTTTTCGTTTTTCCTCTATGAAATGTTCTCTTACACTTTTGATAAATGAAATAGAAAGAAGCACTGTAATGGCGATTAATGGAAATCCTCCAACAATACTAGCAGTTTGTAATGTTGATAGACCACCTATATACATTAACGTCAATGGTAGAATAGAGAGTGAAAAAGCCCAGAATAGACGGTTCCAGCGAATTGGCTCATCAACGACTTCTTTTTGAACAACAGAAGCTAAAATGTAAGAGCTTGAATCAAATGTTGTTGCTAAAAAGATAATCGCTAGTACGGTAAAGATCGCTACAATTAGTTTACTTAACGGCAGCTGGCTTAAAATTCCCATAATGGCTGCAGGGGCACCTTGCTGATTGAGTACTTCCGTAACCGAATATTGCCCTGTAAGCTCTAAGTATAAACCGAAATTACCGAGAATTCCAAAAAATAATAAGCAGCCGATCGTACCGTAAATCAGTGTTCCAAGAATCATTTCCCGTATCGTTCTTCCGCGTGAAATTTTGGTGACGAATAACCCGACAAATGGGGCATACACAAGCCACCAAGCCCAATAAAACACGGTCCAAGATTCCGGAAATCCGGTCCGTTCAAATGGCCCTAAATCATTAAAAGGCTCTGTCCACGTCGCCATGCGGAAAAAATGGTCCAACATAAAGCCGACACTATTTAATGTCGTTTCTGCTAAAAATACAGTAGGCCCTACCGCAAAAACAAAAATGAGAAAGAAAGATGCTAGCCAGAGATTAATATCACTTAAAACTTTTATTCCTTTCCGTAAACCGGAATAAGCACTCATAGCAAAGATCAATGTACAAATAAGTAAAATCACTGTATTTAATGTCATGGAAGGGTTAATACCTGTTAGGTCTTGAATACCAGATGCAATAAGAGGAGCACCTAATGCAAGAGTAGTACCAGCTCCACCGAGCAAGCCGAACATGAATAACACATCAATGATTTTACCTATTGGTCCATCTGTTAACTTGCCAATGACAGGACGGCAAGCTTCACTGATTTTTAAGACAGGCTTTTTCTTCACATAATAGAAATAGCTGATCGGAAGGGCAGGTAAGCAGTAAATGGCCCATGCAATTGGACCCCAGTGGAAAATTCCGTAAGTGGCAGCCCATTGAATCGCTTCTTTCGATTTTGGCTCTACACCAAAGGGAGGTGAAGTATAATAATAAGCCCATTCGATGGCTCCCCAATAAAGAATGCTGGAGCCAATCCCTGCACAGAAAAGCATCGCAGCCCATGTGATGGTAGAAAACTCAGGTTTAACTTGAGTATCCCCTAGCTTAATCGTCCCAAATCGACTAAATGCAATATAAATGAGAAAGATTAAGACAGAGAAACCTAATACTAAATATAACGAACCAAATTTTTCAGTTATAAAACTGTTAGCAGCTAGGACAATGGTTTCACCTTGATCTGGAAACAGAACAAGTGGAACCGCTACTAAAAGCAACAACGATAATGCCCCGATAAACGTGGGCCAATCTATTAATTTATTTTCTTTCATCTAATCCCCTCTTTTTTTGAAATATTAAACTATATTACAGTTTACTTGAATATGAAAAAATGATAAAATTCTGTATTCTCTAATAATGATTGATTTATGCAAATTATTTGCTATTTGACTAAAATGAAACAATGTATTCGTACATATCCTTTCATTATCTTCTAAATCGTTTGGAATACTCGTCTACTATATTTGTTTATTTGCACTTAAAAATAATTTACGAGAAATAAACGGCATGGATTTTTCATGGGCTCCTGTTGTATAATAGGTGGTAATAGTAATGATAATCATTATCAAAAAAACGATAGAGTGGTCTGCATGATAAAAATGATCATAACAATAGGACGTGTTGAGTATCATATGAGTTATAGTAGAAAGGTGGTTTTCGTATGAATATTTTCGAAGCAATACGTGCCAGAAGAAGTATTGGAAAAGTGAAGCCTGATCCTGTTGAAAAAGAAAAAATAGAAAAATTGCTGGAAGCGGCTGTTTGGGCTCCGAATCATCACCATACAGAGCCTTGGCAATTTTTTGTTTTAACAGGAGAGGGAAGACGCCTTTTAGGAAGAACACTTGCTGAGATAGAAAAAGAAAGCATGGATGATCCGATGACAGAGGAAAATCAGCAGAAATTAAAAAAAGCAGAAGAAAAGGCATTTCGTGCTCCTGTTATCATTACCGTAGCCGTTAAACCGTCTGATCACCCGAAAGCGATCGAAATTGAAGAAGTCGGAGCGGTCAATGCAGCCATTCAAAACATGCTTCTAGCTGCCCATGCTCTAGGGCTTGGTGCTATTTGGCGAACAGGAAAATTTGCTTACCATCCGAAAATGAACGAATTATTCGGGCTAAGGGAGCAAGATAAAGTATTAGGATTTATTTACATTGGCTATCCAGATATGCCGAAGCGTGAAGGAAAAAGAATTTCTTTTTCTGAAAAGACCATATGGGTTAATCAAGATGATCGAAATATGCTCATACCTTAAGCGAAAAAAACGCTCAGACTGATGACAAACGCTTGCATTCTTTGTTACTTCACCCGTATCGCGCTTCATTACCGTACTTGGTAACTCCGCTTTTCATCGGGCTCGTGCCGCGAATGACAAGCGCTTTCATTCAGTCTGAACATTCGTTCTACATAGACTTTGTCTACAAGCTGACACTTACCGTATTAAAGATCTGTAAGTGTTTTTTTTACGTTAACGATTGGTGCTAACAGTTTTTCTTAAGCTATTGATAACTCCTTGGTGTAAACCTTCATGATATAAAGAAAAGTGGACGATATCTTTCACCGTTTTGAGTTCAACATTTTGTATGGTAATCGGTTTTGGCAGAACATCTTCTAAATGTCCCTCTAATGCTTGCAGCAGCTCATCTTGTTGATCTTTTAGCAATTGTTTAATTTCTGATATATGCGGTGGATTTTTAACATATTGACGTGGACTTGTCCCCATTTTAAATAGATCGACGTATTCTTTAGCTTTTGCATTTTTCAAAAAGGCACCAAAAAAGAACGTTTCTGAAACGAGAATATGACCAGCATTCCAACGAATCGAGTTGTTATGGCCGTCTGGGATCACGTCTAGAGCTTCTTCTGTGACATTTTCTAATAGCTGAAGTGTATTGGCACGCACATAACGATAGAAATCGAACAACGTTTTTGCTTCCATTCCCATTCCCTCCTTTAAATTGTTCACCCTAAAAATACCATGATCAGTCATCAAAAAGCGAATAAAAAGTACTGCAGTGGGAAAATGAGAAAGGCGCAGCATAACTTCCACTGCGTCGAATGTAAAATAGCTGTCGATTTAGGCGACAAGCTCACTTCTTTTTTAAAAGATTGTTGCTATACTATAGTTTTTCGATTGTCTTAGGCAAGCTCCACGCTTGCTATGTCACGCTATGCGTGACATAAACCGAACAAAAGTCGAAAAGCAACAAAGTTTACGAAAACAGCCTTTTTTAAAAAATGAGATGTGCAGCTAAAACAATGATCGGCAATGTGATGATTGTACGCTGTAAAAATATTAGGATTAAATCTAAGAAGGATACAGGAACTTTAGACCCTAGTAATAATCCGCCAACCTCTGACATGTAGATCAACTGAGTGACGGATAAACAAGCAATAATAAAACGAGTCATTTCACTTTCAATGCTTGCCCCGATAATAGCCGGTAAAAACATGTCAGCAAAGCCGATAATCATTGTTTCAGAAGCAGCTTGAGCTTCTGGTACTTGCATAAGCTCTAAGAAAGGAATAAACGGCATTCCTAGCCATGTAAAGACAGGAGTATATTCTGCAACAATGGTTGCTAACGTACCGAGAGCCATCACAACTGGAGCAACTCCCATCCACATATCGAGTACATTTTGAAAGCCTTCTTGGAAAATTTTCGACATATGATTATTTTTCTTCGCTTTCTGTACAGCTTGCTCAATTCCCCAGCGAAGTGGAGAGTAGCCATTTGGAATCGCTTCTCTCGTTTCCTCTGCTTTCTTTCCATTGTAATACGTATCTGGTTTTTTGGACAAAGGAGGGATTCTAGGTGCAATGATCGCAGCGACAAATCCAGCTAATAAAATCGTTAAGTAAAACGGAACAAATAAATGATGCAGGCCGACCTCTGAAATGACAACTAAACAAAATGTAATGGAGACAACCGAGAATGTCGTTCCAATAATGGCCGCTTCCCGTTTCGTATAATAGCCTTCTTCATATTGTTTGCTCGTTAGCAAAACGCCAATCGTTCCATCACCAAGCCATGAAGCAGCACAATCAATGGCGGAACGCCCAGGAAGCTTAAATAAAGGGCGCATCACCTTCGTTAACAGCGCTGCAAATAGTTCTAGCAGTCCAAAATTTAAAAGCAGCGGTAAAAATAGCCCAGCGAATAAAAATACGGTAAATAAAACGGAAAGTAGTGACTCTAATAGTAAACCGCCTGTATTTTCAGACCAGATCGCTTCAGGTCCAATTTTATATAATGTCATGATGGCAAAGACTGCTGCCAGACCTCGGGCGATAAATAAAACAGGATTGACATCAAAAAGACTAGCAAGAAATGGCTTGTCCATAATAAATGATGGCTTCACTGTTTTTGTGATAATGCTTGCGATAAACGTAAGTAAAATGATAAAAGTCATGATGCTAGGGATGCTTTCACCTAATAACCCTTGTAACCAATTTGATAAAATCGCAATTGGAATCGTAACCCCTTTTTGATAAGGGATTGGTATCATGAATAGGAAAACACCTATGAGTGACGGTATTAAAAACGTTAACAGTCCTTGAGTCGTAACTTTGGAATTCAATTTAACAACCCCTTCAACGGATTTATAATTATGAAAACAAACTAATTTTAATACAATAATAAATACATACTCAATATATAAAGGTAAAGTTTAAATTTTGCGGCAACTTATCCATAGAAAAATTAGCGAAGTAAACGCTTTCTTTTACATGCAAAAGATTATTTTAAAATAAAATATTGAAAAAATTTTATATTAAGATAATTCGTAATGTTATGTAAAATAATGTGGTTTCATTTATAATAAAAGGTATGATCGCATGAAAGAAGGGATGGAGAAATCGGTGATACATCTTCCCATATTTAAGATTTGATGATTCATATAGGAAAGCGGTAGATGTGATGAACAATCAGTGATTAATAACAAACAATCTGAAACAGTAAAGATGAAAATTTTGAAATAAAGGAGTTGTTTTCAAAATGAATCCAGTAATTGAAACGATTTTAAATCATCGTTCGATTCGCCATTTTGAAGATAAGCAGTTGACTGATGAACAAATACATACCATTGTAAAATGTGCCCAAGCAGCGTCGACTTCCAGTTATATGCAAGCGTACTCAATAATTGGGATCAAAGATATTGAAAAAAAGAAAAAGCTTGCCGAAATAGCAGGAAATCAAGCATATGTTGAACATAATGGCCATCTTTTCATTTTTTGTGCGGACTTGCATCGTCATGAAGTAGCTGGAGAAATGGAACAAGTAGATGTAAGCACCTCGTTAGAGAGTACAGAAAAATTTATGGTTGCCCTAATTGATGCCACTTTAGCTGCACAAAATGCTGCGCTTGCTGCAGAATCAATGGGTCTTGGTATTTGTTATATTGGCGGGATTCGTAATAATTCGGAGCAAGTTTCTGAATTATTAAAGCTGCCAAATCGAGTCATCCCATTATTTGCCTTAACAGTCGGTTATCCTGCAAAGATGTCGGGACAAAAACCGCGCCTGCCTCTTACACATATTTATCATGAAGAAGTGTATGAACAGGATCAAGGACATTATAAACAATTATTAAACGAATATAATGAGACCATTTCCCAATATTATAAGGAAAGAACAAAAGGGGAACGTGAAGATACGTGGACTGGTCAAATGGTGAATATGCTGAAAGTCCCGAAAAGAATGTATATGAAGGAATTTGTTCAAAAAAAAGGATTGGACATCAAGTAGAGAATCTTTATAAGAGCATTGCAAACAGCCTTTTTCCGTGGAAGGAGAAAGGCTATTTTTTATGATCAATATGATTACTTGATACAATAACCGAGAGCGTCATGCTAAGTGTCATTTAGGAATTTGCTCATGATTATTTTTGAGAATCGAATGTTAAATCATAAAAAATGAAGAGGCTGAATTTATTCACAGGCTGTGGATAAATATATTGATAACATCAATATATTTTGTAGGGAACAAATGTACTCACACAAAATGTGGATGAAAAATGTGGATATGTGGATAAGTTTTGTGGAAAAGATGTTTGTATTAAGGGGATTATTTGTGAATAATTGCTGATAAATGTCGATTGTTGTTGAACATTAGACATTTTTTTAGAAAAAAGTATAATGTAAGAGGATTTGCTGATATGGGTAAATGGAAAAGGAGGAGATGATGTGAGCTCGATTTATTCACAAAGCGAATATTTACATTTCGTTTCTGAGCTATTTGAACAAGGAATTGTCGATGAAAAAGACCGTGAAATAGTCGAATTCATTATTCCTGACCGTTTGAAACGTCTATATGATGTACTTAATGAAAGAACGAGATATATTTCCATTTTGCTAGAGGCTGTGGATGATGGTCATAATCAAGCAGCTGTACTCCGTTCAGCAGATGCTTTTGGGATTCAAGATATAACGATTGTAACAGGACGAGCACCTTTTGCTCCCAATGATTTAGTTACAAGAAGCGCAGATAAATGGTTGACTCTGCATCATCAACCGAATATCGAAACGGCTATTTCTGATTTGCGGCAAAAAGGCTATCAAATTTATGCAAGTCAATTATGTGATGAAGCGGTGCCGATCGAAGAACTAGAAGTAAGTAAACCAACCGTTTTGATTTTCGGTAATGAACATAGCGGTGTTTCAAAAAAGGCGACAGAGCTGGCAGATGGCACCTTTATGATTCCAATGAAAGGATTTGTCCAAAGCTTAAATATTTCAGTAGCGGCAGCGTTGGCTATGCGTGAAGTAACGGAAAGGGCAAAAAAAGCTGCAGGAGAACAATATTATTTAACAATGAAAGAGAAACGTGAATTATTTCGGGAGTGGATGATGAAATCTTTAAATAAAAGACTCCGAAAGATGATCATACAAAAAAGGGAAAGCAGAAATTAATCATAATCTGCTTCAGACTGCGCGCAAAACGCTTGCATTCTTTGCTACTTCGCCCTCTTCGAACGCTCATTACCGTACTTGGTAACTCCGCTTCTCATCGGGCTCGTCACTCGAATGACAAGCGTTTTCATTCAGTCTGAAAGTCCGTTTTATATATAGACTATGTCTACAAACGGATGTCTGTTTTCCTTTTTCCAGGATTAATGATTACCGGAAACTAATTTATCTTCATTAATATAAGCAAGGACAGAGCCTGGAATGACACGGTCTCCTACTTTGACAGCGAAGGATTCAATTACACCATTTGCTCCAACGCTTATTTGCATTTCTTTTCCTTCATCTGTTTGAATGGAGATAAGCGGTTCCCATTCATAAATGCGTGTCTTCGATGGAATAAAAATAGATTTAATGACCCCGTAAGAAGGGCTTGTCACAATCTCTTTATTACCCCAACGACTCGTTACCACATCCTTTTTAATCAATCTGCATCACTCCTTACGAATTGAATATTTTCAACAACTTTGAGCTCTCTATCGGCTGAAAGAACGATACAAAATCGATGAACACGAACTTTTCAACTTGTACCGTTATTGTTATTGAATCCGGAAGTAAAAATCGACCATTCAAACCTAGTATGATTTGTGTAGCAGGGGGGGATGATAAGAATTGTAAATCATTGACAACCTCATAAAGGTTAGTCAAGATAAAAAAATATTCTTATCCTATTCTTATTCTACACAAAAGTAACAAATACCTCTATAATATTCAAAAAATTTTAATTTTTTGTTCGCCTTTTTTTTATGAGATGTCCGCAAATAGTTGTCACCCAATGGACAGAAAACGCTTAAAAATAAATTTTCTCCATCACAAAAGCAATGGAACTGGATATAAACGAGTCTCATCGTTTATTGGAACAAATGGAAGAGCGCCAACCTGAAATTGTAGAAAAAGCGGAAATATTAACGGCGGATCGTGGTTATGATGATTTGAAACTGACCAAACTCGGGTTAAGAAATTATATAACTTTTGTCGACTAATGACGGAGATAAGTATGTTTCTAATAATGCGGCAATTAGCAAAAGCATTAAATCAATAACTAATAGAATGAACAGATTTTTTCCTAATGTGATAAAGGAATTCTTATTAAATTCCTTTTTTCTAATCATAATAATAATGTACACAGATACATACAAACCTATTGCTGCCGTTAAAAACATATTTATGACTTCAACTATTCCGTGACCTGCAAAATACGAATATGCTGTTTTTAAGGAAGTTTTTGTTACCAAGCTATGGAAAGCAAATCCTAAATAAAAAAACTGTTCAAACAGAAAAATTATAGAAAAAAGTCCAAAACTAATAATTGAAAAAACAATGGTAAGAAAATGTATTTCAAAGTTCGTACTAAAAATTGTAATAAAAGAAGGTTGTAGATCAGGGCTAAATTGTTCTTTAGGAAGTAGTAAAAAGCCTAAAAAGAAAAATACAATTCCTATAGCTGAACAAATAATAAAACAAATACTAAACATTTTAAGTTTCACGATTATCACTCACTAGAACTACTTTATTAAGATGTTCATCCGTTTTTAAAATGATCTTTTTATTTGGAAAATCAGCTAAATCAGTATCCGTTGAATGTCTGGCATAAATTAAAATTGCATTATTTTCAATGACATAGTTTTTCAAATAATCGAGAATAACTTTCCTTGACCTAATATCAAAATTAACAAAAGGTTCATCAAGGAGAATTAAAGTAGGCGAAGATAGAAATGCTAGTATGAATGCTAGTTTTTGTCTAGTTCCTAATGACAGTTCACGTGTTAGGGTATTTTTATATTTATTCAGCCCAATTTCTTCTATGAGATAATCCAGAGAAGCATCAAAACTTTTTTTATTAAGGAAGGATAATATCATATCTATTGTTTCGGACGGTGTTAAATAGTCGTATAAGAATGGTGTATTACCAATTAATGAGACTCCTTTCATATACTTTTTAAAATTTTCCTTTAATGAAATGTTATTTAACTTGATTTCTCCCTCAAATTTTGTCATTCCACTAATGATATTCAACAAAGTTGTTTTGCCAATACCATTTTCACCAAGTAATTCCACAATACTCATTTTATCTACTTTCAAGTTTATCCCATCAAAAATGTAAGCTGATTCACCATATCTTTTTTTTATGTTTATCAATTCAAGCATTTTTACCCCTCTTTTATAAAATGATAAAGTACTAAAAAGCTGGAATACACGGCAAAGAAGCCCATTATGGGATATATACTTCCTAATTTCATTGAATAATAAGCTAGAACACTGCATGTAATAAAAGGTAATCCTAAAATTAAAAGATCTTCAATAGGATTGAAAAAATATACAAAAAAATTGTTTTTGATATCTTCTATTGATAATTTTTTAAAGCGATAGACTCTTTTTGTAATGATTTTTATTGAGTAGAAGTAGATAATTGTTGAACATAAAACAATGATAGCTGTAAATAATGACAATCCATAAAGGATGAGTACACCAAGATAATAACTAATTAGGATTACTAGGAGCCTTCTTGAAAGAAACTTAGAAAGTATATTCTCATAATAGTTTTTTTTATAAAACTTCTTTATATAATAATAATCACTTACATTAGAATAATTTAACATTTTCGAGCTATTTATGATTCCTTGGGATATAAAACTAATAATCGTGCTTTCAAGCGCTAAATAAACAGAAATAATAATAAATTTATGATTATTAAAATAAAAATTAATAATCCATATTATAAATAGAGAAGCTGCTGAGAACATATAAGTGTACAATATATATAAATAGTAAGTTCTATTTTGACAAGATCGAGATAAAGCAATTTGATACTTGTCATAATGCAAGTCATTTTTATATTGAATGAAATGTTCTTTCTTTTTCGTATTGTTTGGCCCATGAATAAATAAAAAGACAATCTGATGATTGCTCCACAAGAATTTTACAATAATAGTAAAAAAAATAGTTATTAATACTAAAAACTCATACAAAAATATTGTTGTGTAACTAAAATGAAGTTCTCTCATAAAAATAATCATAAAAAAACAATAAAAAAGAATTTTTGTTCCAAATGTTAACAACAATTTTTCTATGATAAGTAATTTAAATTTATTTTTTCGAGCTTTATACATCCACTGAGAAATATTCTCCAGCTCAACCGGATCATAATCATCATTATTGATATCTGTGAACATAACCGTGACAAAAAAATAGATAGTTGCGATGTAAAAAGGATTTATGTATGAACGAAAAGAATAAATTAGCGAGTAAACAAAAATTGGTACTAATATCGAAGCCAAAGTAATGACTACATTTACGTTGTAAAAAAAGGTTAGCAATAATTTTTTATCGCCATCAGCATACTTATTTAGAAAAGTTCCAAATAAAATCTCTATATTTTCAAATGCTTTTCTTTTTTTTATTAATCGTTTGTATTTGAAGTATTTCATTTTTCTTCAATTCCCCAATATTTTTGCAATAATTTTTATCAAAGTAAACACTCCTAACAAGATAAATAAAATGGAAATTACGAACAAGATCTTCATTTTAAACTTAAATTTTTTTTCCATATAAATCTCCTTCCTAAGATTAATTGAATGACACAAAAGTCATCAACAATTGAACGATAAGTGTTAAACCATAAGTTACTGAAAATATAATGATACTAAGTTTAATTTTAGAACTCATGGAAGTGGCACTATCTAAAATTGAAAAATATAGATAAATGAAAACCGCTAGTAATATTTGGGATCCTGGAAACCAGCGCAGCCATTGAATATCTTGTAAATGATCAAAACGAGCAATAGAAATGACAGACATATTTAATAAGATAGAAAATATATTCGCTAAAATGATTGGTGTTAAAAAGTTACGAAATTTGAATTTTTTATTAGTCATGACATTTGTAATAAAAGTAACAAATAGTGTTTCTATTATGACCACGGTAATACCCGCAATCAATTGTATCGAAGTTAAAAAAACAATAATAAAGGAATCGGTAAACAATGGGAAGCTCGCTTGTATTTTGTTAAATTGTTCAATAACTTTAAACTGTTTAATTGAAAAAAATGAATTTGCGACAACGACGAGAACCAATAGGCAAAAAGATAGTAGATTAATTATTCTTTCATTTTTTAATTTGAGCATTTTATCCCCTCTTTAATAAATACAATGAAACAGGAAGTAAAAAAACTTGTAATTATTAATGCTTTAATCCCTACTTGGCTATATTTTATATTATTGAGTCGTGTACCAATTAATGTAATAGCTATAGTTTCAATAATTCCCCCTAAAATATTAATGAGCATGAATTGAATTCCCCCTAAGTTCTGCCTGAACTAAAAAACTCTTTCTTCCGGGTCACTTAAAAATAATCACAACAAGAATAGGGATTCGCAGCCTTTAAAGAAAGCAGCAGTGCAACTTATTTATGGCTTTTACTTTTTTATCATCCTTTTTAAACAAATTATACCATTTTATCATTCCATATAAAGGTGCATGCTAACGTATATGGTAATAGTAGATTTGTTGATTGTTTCATAATGAAGTTCGTAATGGCTATTGGACGAATAAAAGGAAAACAAGCGGAAAATACATAGCAAGCGTGTCTCTTGCCTATGACAGTTGAAAAGCTATCGTAAAGCAGCAATCTTTTAGAAAATAGCATTGACATAAATGAATAAACTTTTTATAATTTTATTAACCAGTGGTTAATAAGAAAGGATGACACAATATTGACCCCACGAAAAATAACAGGAGAAGAACTAACGCAGGAAAAAATCATCAATGTAGCGAGAGAACATTTCGTGCAAAAAGGGTATAATCAAGTTTCCATGCGTCAAATTGCGAAGGAGTTAAACTGTAGCCATGGCGCTATTTATTATCATTTTAAAAATAAAGCGGAGTTATTTTATGCGATTGTTCAAGCGGATTATGCTTTTTTAGATCAATTGCTCATCCAAACTTTAACGAAATCATACAGAAGTGATGAAGAAGCACTAAAAGAAATATTGTTAACATTTATACATTTTGGTTTAACTTACAAAAGTCACTTTGAGTTTATGTTTCTAACAAAAAATTCAGAGATGGAACCTTATTTTGAAACTGGACCAAATGAGTCATATCAGCGATTTGCGGAAGCTGTGGCAAAATTAGTTCCAAATACATTATCGCCATCAAAAATTTGGTGTTTATTCCTTGCTTTAATAGGATTTGTCACAAAATATGTGTATTCAGATACATCATATGAGGAAGTGAAAAATCTGGCAAAAGAATACACTTCCTTTTTAATAAGAGGTTTAAAAACATAATTTTTTTTAATATTTATTGACCGTTGGTTAATAAAAAACCTTGGAGGTATAAAGGTGATGAAAAAGGCTGTTGTTTTAGGAGCAACTTGGGGAATGGGTTATGCATTAGTCTGTGAATTAAATAAACGCCAAGACATTGAGGTTGTGGCTTTTGCTCGTAATGAGAAAAAAATGCATGATTTATTTTCAAAAATGAACAAGCATGTAACGATGGTAACAGGCGATGCATTAAAAAAGGAAGATATTTTCAATGCTTGTAAGGGAGCAAATTGGATTTTTCAAGCCATTAATGTACCTTATCCGAAATGGAGTATAGAACACCCAAAGATTATGAATCATGTTCTTTTAGCAGCAAAAAATGAAAATGCAAAATTCATCATGATTGATAATGTTTATGCATATGGTCGTTCAAACGGAAAAAAAGTGACAGAGCAAACTTCGAAACATCCACATACGAAGAAAGGGAAAATACGATTACAATTAGAAAAGATGGTAAAGGAATCGAAAGTTAAGTATTTATTTGCACATTTCCCAGATTACTACGGTCCAAATGCAGTGAATACGACCTTGCATTTTACTTTAAAGCCGATTATTCAAAATAAATCAGCACTATTTGTTGGTCCTTTACACATTCCACGAGAATACGTTTATACACCTGATGGGGCTAAGGCTGCTGTCGAGCTTGCCTTACGAAATGATACGTACAATGAACATTGGAATATTCCCGGAACCAAAGTGATAACAGGACATGAAATCATCCGAATTGTAAGAGAATTAACGGGTTTTCAGAAAAAAGTGCGAAAAGTAACGAAAAATATGATCGCTTTATTAGGAATCTTTAATCAAGATATGCGGGAGGTTTATGAAATGATGTACTTAACAGAGGAACCTGTCGTATTATCAGGTCAAAAATATGAAAAGCGTATTGGAGCGCTGCCAAATACACCTTATGAGGTCGGCCTTATGGAAACCATTCAATATATGAAGAATCATGAAAGTCTGTAAATCTCAAAAACTTTTTGAATGGTACAGTTCCTAATGTTCATGCTCTGTTTTTTGTTCGTCTTGTGCTTTGAAAAAGACGTGTGTTCATTGTCCGAATTCATGCTTCTTCTATACCATTTTGTCATAGACGTTCATGTACTTTTATGTGAGGCGTTTCATGTGAAACAATGAAAAAAACGAAACGAGAGGTGATCATGATGAGGCGCGCCTTTTCGCGGTTTTGACAAAATAGGAGTCCGTGTTTATGATGGGTGTAGCGTGTTAGCATGATGAGGCAGGTGTGTATATAGATGAAGCAATTGCTGAAAAATGATTGGTGGAACCTCTTAAAGGACCAGTTTCACAAGCCTTATTACCAAGAGCTTCGAGAGTTTTTGAAAAAAGAATATGCTAACTATACCATTTATCCTAATATGTATGATATTTTTAATGCTCTCCATTATACATCTTATGAAAATGTAAAGGTTGTGATTCTTGGGCAAGATCCGTATCATGGTCCTAATCAGGCGCATGGGCTGAGCTTTTCCGTCAAGCCAGGTGTACCGCAGCCACCTTCATTGCGAAATATATTTTTAGAACTTCAAAATGATTTAGGCTTCGCACCACCTAATCACGGATATCTCGTTAAATGGGCCAAACAAGGTGTATTATTGCTGAACACCGTTTTAACCGTTCGAAAAGGGCAGGCCAATTCCCATAAAGGAAAAGGGTGGGAGCAGTTTACAGATGAAATTATTCGCCAATTAAATAAACGAGAACGACCAATCGTCTTTATTTTATGGGGCAGACATGCACAAGCGAAAAAAGAAATGATTGATAAAGATCGTCATTTTATTATTGAATCTCCGCACCCATCACCGTTTTCAGCAAATCGTGGTTTTTTTGGCAGCCGTCCATTCTCTAGAACGAATGCATTTTTACAGCATATAGGAGAAGAAGAAATTGACTGGGAAATAACAAACGAAGATATACAATAAGGCACCCAAAGCGGTGCCTTATGTTATAAATCTATTAATGCGTTTTGTAAAAACTCAGGAAGTTTAAAGCAGCCTTCTAAAATGTCTTGGTTCACATATTTTGTCTCTTTCGAGAAGTTTGATACATGAATATTTTCATATTTATTAGAACCGATCGTAAAGCTCCACATGCCTCCAGGATATGTAGGGACAACGGCTGTGTATAGCTTCGTAATTGGGAAAAGTGATGCTAAATGAGAATAGGATTGCTTTAATACGTCTAAATGGAAAATAGGTGATTGGCTTTGACATACCATTAAACCATCTTCTTTTAACGCACGATGAAGATTTACATAAAATTCCTTTGAGAATAACTGTTCAGCTGGGCCGACAGGGTCTGATGAATCAACAATAATGACATCGTACTCATTTTCTTTTTCAGCGGCATACTTGACACCATCAATAAATAAGAAATTGACGCGTGGATCGCTTAAATTTCCAGACACTTCAGGAAGGTATTCCTTACATGCCTTCACAACTAATTCATCAATTTCCACCATATCAATTTCTTTTACATTCGGATATTTGCAAACTTCACGAGCAACTCCACAATCCCCTCCACCGATGATTAATACTTTTTGTGGATTCGGGTGGATACTAAGCGGCACGTGAGAAATCATTTCATTATATATATGACCATCAATAGATGTTGTCTGAACGACACCATCTAAAACGAGCATACGACCAAAATCATATGAATCTAAAATCATGACATGCTGGAACGGAGACGATTTCGAAAAAAGCACCTCTTTAACGCGGTAACTAATCTTTAAATTTTGCCGTTCATCTTCTGTTAACCAAAGATCATTTCCAATCTTTTGTATATATTGTGCTGTCTTTTCCATGAGAACCTCCTCTTTTAAAATATTGTTTGACGACTGTTTTCTATTGTAACAAATCATGAAAATAAATGTGAATACTTGTAGAGAAGTGATAAACTTGCTTTACAGGCTCACCGTATTATTGATAGCCTATTTGTAGGGAAGCTAAGGAGGAAAGATGGAACGATTGGAGGAATCTAATTGAATATTCCAGTGAGAAATATATTATTAAAAATAGGGGAAGAGCTAGAAAAAGCGAAAATGAGTCAGTCAAGGGAAGCTATTCAATCTCGACTTCTTGTCATTCGCTCATTATGTGATGTTGTTCTTGAGGAACGAAAAGAAGAAACAGATTTTACTGATATACAAGAAACCGTGCCTCAGCATTCATTTACCGACTTAGAGCTCGAAAAAATGATGGGAATAAAAAAACCGCAGCAAAAAATGGTGTCAAACTATTTAAAAGAGGACGACGCAAACGGCGAATCTATATTTGATTTTTAATAAAGGTAGGGGAGAACAATGAAGATCATTCTTATATTAGGAGCATTGAACGCGTTTTTATCTGTTGCATTAGGCGCATTTGGGGCACATGGGCTAGAAGGAAAAATTCCTGATAAATATTTGGAAATATGGCAAACTGGTGTACATTACCAAATGTTTCACTCTCTCGGCTTATTTGCAGTAGCTTTCGTGATGGATAAACTGCCGCAAGCTGGGATGGCTGCTTGGGCAGGCTGGCTCATGTTTATCGGTATTTTATTATTCTCTGGCAGTCTTTATGTGTTAAGCTTAACACAAATAAAGGTATTAGGGGCAATTACACCACTTGGTGGGGTTTCCTTTTTAATCGCATGGATTTTATTAATGGTTTCTGTTATAAAATATTTATAAGAGTCGTGAATTGTGGATGCTTTTTATGGGTCTCCATTCAAACAATTAGTCAAGTAAGGCTGGACTTTTGTCCAGTCTTTTTTATTTGTCTTTTTTCTTCTGAATGTAAAAATATTGGTGGTTCGCCGGTTGTTACAGGTCTCACTTCTCACAAAAAGTGCTTTTATTCCAAATGATCAACGCAGCAAGGCTAGCACCAGCCTTTTTATTTTGCATGAATTCGATTGTTCATATAGCTGTCACAAAAGGAAAAATAAATGTGATATTTATCACAGATAGGAAAATTGAATGGTTTTACAGTATAAATAAACGATTAAGGAAGGCTGGTGTTTAAGGTGGCGAATAAGATTGCTCCTTTGGAAAATAGGAAAAATTCCGTGGGAATCAAAAAGCAAACGGAAGAGCCGAGTCTCAAAGGGGCTTTTGTCTCTGTATTGTTCTTAGGTGGTTTTATCTTCTTGTCCTGGATGGGTGTTTACTACCTATTTATAAGCCGTTAATAAAGGAGGGTGCATAAAAATGCATATGCATAAACTCGAAAAAATTTGGTTAATCATTGGTGTGGGCACACTTGTGGTGTTTCTTACCATTATTGGAGTAGGGGCTTTTGCACATGGGAATGAGCCTCCAAGTGACTTAACGATTTTAGATCCGCAAAAGGTTGATGAAACACCTCCTTTTAATGAGCCCGGTTTAAAAAAGATTGGCGAAAATGAGTATGAACTTATTCTAATTGCACAAGCATTTTCGTTTTTCCCTAACGATGTGAAGATTCCAAAAGGGGCTACGGTTCACATTAAAGTAACGAGTAAAGACGTCGTTCATGGTTTACAAATTGTTGGAACAAATGTCAATATGATGGTGACGCCAGGACATGTAAACTCCTTAACATATTCTTTTAAAGAACCAGGCAATTATTTAATTTTATGTAATGAATATTGCGGTGTTGGCCATCAAGCAATGAGTACGACGATCGAGGTGACAGAAGCATGAATGAAGCCGTAAATAGAAAAGATGGAAAAATAGCGTTGTCTCATATTGCAGTTGCTTTTGTCGCATTATTTTTAGGTGCGATCGCTGGACTTTTACAAACGTTTGTACGAAGTGGAGAGATTGAACTTCCAGCAGGCATTGGTTATTATCAATTATTAACAGCACATGGCGTATTACTCGGTTTAGTTTTTACAACGTTCTTTATCATTGGATTTTTATATTCAGCTATTAGCCGAACAACAGGGACATTAACGAATTTTTCAAATAAGTCAGGATGGCTTGGCTTTTGGCTCAAGACAATTGGAACGAGTATCACAACCGTCATGATTTTATTAAATAAAGCGACCGTTCTTTATACATTTTATGCTCCATTACAAGCATCGCCTTGGTTTTATATTGGTTTAACACTTGTCGTTGTCGGCAGCTGGGTAAGCGGGATTGGCATGTTCCATCAATATGCGACATGGAAAAAAGCGAATAAAGGAAAAGCTTCTCCATTAATGAGCTTTATGGCAGTGGCAACAATGGTCTTATGGTTGATCGCAACAATTGGTGTAGCTGTTACGGTATTATTTCAATTTATTCCTTGGTCATTCGGTTGGGTTGATAAAATTAATATTCTACTAAGTCGTACACTGTTCTGGTATTTTGGACACCCGCTTGTTTATTTCTGGCTGTTACCGGCTTATATGTGTTGGTATGTGGTTATTCCTAAGATCATCGGTGGAAAAGTCTTTAGTGATGCCCTTGCTCGTTTAGCATTTGTCCTATTTGTATTATTTTCGATTCCGGTTGGATTCCATCACCAAATATTAGAATCTGGAATTGATCCTGTTTGGAAATTTATTCAAATTGTATTAACATTTATGGTTATTATTCCATCTCTTATGACAGCATTCGCTCTTTTTGCAACTTTTGAGCTTGCTGGTCGTGAAAAAGGTGCAAAAGGTTTGTTTGGCTGGTTTAAAAAGCTTCCTTGGGGAGATGTTCGATTTTTTGCTCCGTTTATGGGAATGCTTATATTCATTCCGGCTGGAGCCGGAGGAATTATTAATGCCAGTAACCAATTAAACCAAGTTGTTCATAATACATTATTCGTTACTGGCCATTTCCACTTAACAGTTGCGACATCAGTAGCTTTAACCTTCTTTGGAATTTCCTACTGGCTAATTCCACATTTAACGGGTAGAACTTTAACAAGCAAAATCAATAAGCTTGGCATCATTCAAACGGTTCTTTGGTGTTTCGGAATGTTCTTTATGTCAGGTGCGATGCATACGGTTGGTCTATTAGGTGCACCTCGCCGTACAGCCTTTACGACTTACGGCGACCATTCAGTCGCGCTATCATGGATGCCTTACCAAACAGCAATGGCAGTCGGCGGAGCTATTTTATTTGTAGCAATTTTACTCATGATTTATATTGTTATATACCTTGCTTTCTGGTCTCCAAAAGGTTATGAAGAGTATCCAATTGGTGAAGTGAATGAGCAAGCAGAAGCAACACCTCTCTTTTTGGAAAACTGGAAATTATGGATTGGTGTTTCAGCGATTCTCATCATATTAGCCTACACGGTTCCGGTTATCGATATGATTCAAAATGCACCACCAGGCTCTCCAGGATTTAAACTTTGGTAAATGAACGTATTAGAAGTTCTTTTTATAGGCCGTTTTCGTAAACCATGAACCGAACAAAGAATGCGGGACAAATTACATTTGTCCGACAATCGAGTTTTGTTCGGTTCACGTCACGCTTGTAAGTGACATAGCATGCGTTTGAGGGCAGTCTGAAAGGTTGACACATTCAGTTAGTGTCAACCTTTTTCACGTTAACGAAGTTCTATAAATAAAAGGTTAAGTTTATACTAGGAATCAAATATTCGCTTCTATTTAAGAAATGAAGATAAGGCAAGCAACACTTTCTTTTTATCTTGGAGAATAAGTAGCTAATCCTGGGGGATATACATAATTAATTTCTTCGTCAAAAGTAATATAGTCTAAATACACCATTAATAATAAATAGCGTTTTCCTGTTTTTGGATCACTTAAAATAATGTGATCGCGTCCTGCTGCCTCAATAATTCCTTTAAAAATCTTAGCATTCCATTGTTGATTGTTTTCAAACGTCATATAAACGGTCGCATGTTTCCCCTTATTTAAACGAAGGATGTTCTCGATATAAGATTCTTCAAGTGGCAGCATACCTGGAACGTATTGGCCAGCAGATACCCCTTGAACTGGTGCAGCAGTGCCAATTTGTGAACCGCTAGGGGCATAAAAACCATATGGAACACTAGTAGTAGGCTGGTGCCCTTGCATACTATAAGGGGAATATTGTGTTTGCTGACGTTGGTTTTTTGAATTCATAATACGCCTCCTTTAAATTAATAAACACTTGGACAAACGGAGTAAACTGGAAAATAAAAACAATGGGATTTATACCGTCCTGAATTATATTGGTTATACCATGTGGCAGGACAATCCCCTACTGGTTTGAAAAACCATAAAGCTACCTCTGCGGGATGATACCGATTTCCTGCTATAACCTTTCTCGCTAAGTTGATTTCATTTTGTCGAGCCCTTTGATAAAAGTAGCCTTTTTGTACAGCTTCAAAGCCTCCAGGTGATTGAAACACCATTCTTTCAATGGAACGAATATCTTTAAAGTCTAGACAGTCTGCTCGAACTCGATTAATACCGACATTGCCGACAAGAAGCATTCCTAAGTTTCCATCACCTTCAGCTTCTGCTCGAATTAATCGAGCTAATAGCTTCACTTCTTCTTCGTTATATGGAACGACTGCCATTTGTTCACCTGCCTTTTCATGGAGGCACCATTACCTTTGTTCAATAAAGAGAATGACGGGAAAATACAAATAAACTTATACTCATTCAAACGTATGATAAAATGACGATTACTATGACAAATAGATGGAACTTTTTAGATGAGGAAAGAAGAGAGGAAAATAAAAGGCTGTTTTCGTAAACTTTGTTGCTTTTCGATTGTCTATGAACCGAACGATTTTTGTTCGGTTCACGTCACGCTTTAGCGTGTAGCAAGCGTTTCGCTTGCTTGACAGTCGAAAAGCTATCGTATAGTAAAGCAACAATCTTTTAGAAAAGAGCCAAATAAAAAAGGGACTTATCGGACAGTCCCTAAACAGTAAAATCACTTAAACTTGTAAAAAGGCTGCAACTTTGTTTGGCTCTAATAAATTTCCAACAAAGAAAGAGCCGAATTCTCCATATCGAGCACTTACTTCGTCAAATCGCATTTCATATACAAGCTTTTTAAATTGAAGGACATCATCTGCAAAAAGTGTAACGCCCCACTCATAATCATCAAAACCAACTGATCCCGTAATAATTTGTTTCACTTTACCTGCATATTTGCGGCCAATCATTCCATGACTTCTCATAAGGTTACGGCGCTCATCCATGGATAGCATATACCAATTATCGTTTCCTTGACGACGTTTATCCATTGGATAGAAGCAGACGTGCTTCGCTTTTGGCAATATTGGATATAAGCGGGCGCGCACTTGTGGATTTTGATATGGATCTCCACCGTCACCGCTAGGAATATAGTTGCTTAATTCAACAACGGAAACGTATGAATAGGACGGAATCGTGAATTCAGCAAGCTTCGTTTTATTAAACTCTGTTTCAATTTCATTTAATTCTTCCATCGTTGGACGAAGAATCATGAACATAAAATCGGCTTTTTGGCCAATAATTGTATATAAAGCATGGCTTCCTTTTTCGGCTTTCTCTGCAGCGGTCCATTTTTGTAACAATCCATGAAACTCATGAATGGCTTCTTGACGTTCATCACTTGATAATGTTTTCCATGCACTCCAATCGATCGAACGAAAATCATGAAGGCAATACCAACCATCTAACGTTTCAGCCGCTTCATTTGTACGAAGTTCTTCACTCATGTTTTTCACCCCTAATAATTCATTTATGTACACTTCATACTATAACATAGTTTTGCCTCTAACACGGTGAATAAACGTTGACAATCATAATCAACAAGAAAATAGCGGTTGCGAAAATTAGTTTTATTTTGAAAACAAAGAAATTTGTTTGAAAGCGTTATTTTCGTTGCTTCGTGTTTGAAAATACTTATAAGTGGAGTATGCTAAAAAGTGGATGATGTTTCATATACATGGCAGGCCCTTTTGCCATACTTCAAGGAGGTTTTTTACATGGCAGATTTATTTACTGCGTTAAAAAATAAAATTAGCGGTAAAGATATAAAAATTGTTTTTCCAGAAGGATTAGATGAGCGAATTTTAACAGCTGTAGGTCGTTTAACGGAAGAAAAAGTGCTTAAGCCAATTGTTGTTGGGAAAAAAGAAGAGGTTCAAAAAAAAGCTAATGAATTAAATGTGTCTTTAGATGATGTAGAAATATTTGATCCACATGAATATGAAGGTATGGATGAAATGGTCCAAGCCTTCGTTGAGCGCCGCAAAGGAAAAGTAACAGAAGAAAAGGCTCGGGAAATATTATTAGATGAAAACTATTTCGGTACAATGCTTGTATATTTGAAAAAAGCAGATGGACTTGTAAGCGGAGCTGCTCATTCCACAGCAGATACCGTTCGCCCAGCCCTGCAAATCATTAAAACAAAAGAAGGAGTTAAGAAAACGTCTGGCGTTTTCATCATGGTACGCGGTGAAGAAAAGTATGTTTTTGCTGATTGTGCGATTAATATTGCACCAGATAGCCAAGATTTAGCGGAAATTGCGATCGAAAGCGCCAATACGGCTAAAATGTTCGATATTGAACCACGTATTGCGATGTTAAGCTTCTCTACGAAGGGTTCGGCAAAATCTCCGGAAACGGAAAAAGTGGTTGAAGCGGTAAAATTAGCAAAAGAAATGGCTCCTCACTTAACATTAGATGGAGAATTCCAATTTGATGCAGCTTTCGTTCCTTCTGTTGCGGCGAAAAAAGCGCCAGACTCTGTGATTAAAGGAGATGCGAACGTCTTTATTTTCCCAAGCCTTGAAGCTGGAAATATTGGCTATAAAATTGCCCAGCGCCTAGGAAATTTTGAGGCTATCGGCCCGATTTTACAAGGTTTGAATGCACCTGTAAATGATTTATCTCGCGGCTGCAGCGCAGAAGATGTATACAAGCTTGCATTCATTACGGCAGCCCAAGCTTTATAAGCTTTAAGGAAAACCTGAGAACAGTTTTAAAACTGCTCAGGTTTTTCCATTACATATCTGCGTGCCCATCCAAAATTTATGGTATAATGGTTTCGCTTTCAACTAGTTAAAGGAGATCGCTTCAAGATGGGAGATCAACATTTATCTTTATTAAGGCAAAAAGAGTGGAGAATTATCGATCATTCAAGCATAGGTCCTCAATTTGATGCTAAGCAATCTTTTGCTATTGATGATACATTATGTTATGTAGTTGGAAAAGGTGAGTCTGCACCTGTTGCTAGATCTTGGGTTCATCATCAAACTATTGTGCTCGGAATTCAAGATACAAAAGTACCGTATTTAGCCGATGGCATCCATTTTCTCAAAGAAAAGGGATACCATGTGATCGTGAGAAATTCTGGCGGTCTTGCGGTTGTATTGGATGAAGGTGTGTTAAATCTTTCGTTAATTTTACCGGAAACAGAAAAAGGGATTGATATTCATCGTGGCTATGATACGATGTGGGAGCTCATTCGCTATATGCTCCGAGAATACGATGTGAAGATTGAAGCACGTGAAATCATAGGCTCTTATTGTCCAGGAAATTATGATTTAAGCATTTTCGGAAAAAAAATTGCCGGAATTTCACAACGCAGACTTCGCGGTGGTGTAGCTGTTCAAATCTATTTAAGTGTTAATGGAAGCGGTTCAGAAAGAGCCAAGATCATAAAAGGTTTTTATGAATGTGCATTAAAGGGAAAACAGACAAAATTTACTTATCCTCATATCAACCCAAGCACAATGGCTTCATTAAGTGAACTGCTAAAAACGGAACTAACGATACAAGAGTTAATGATGAAATTTTTGACATCTTTAAAAGATTTAAGCGGTCATATTTATTCAAAAGGGCTTACGGCTCATGAACAAGAGCTATATGAAAACTATTTGATTCGAATGATTGAACGTAATGAAAAAGCATTAGGAGATCTTGTGTGAAGAGTGAATGCTTGAAGAGGGAGACATCTTAGCGAATTTCGTTAAAACCGAGAAACGTGTGCATACTGTGAGTATTTTCTCCAGCTCACAGTAAAACGCACTGAAACTGAAAGAGGCTGATAGTGTTCAACCTACAGCGTGAGGTCAGACACTTATGGGACAGCCTCATTCCCTTTATGTTATTCGGCTAGCTTTTCAAGATTTCCATTGCGATCCATTTTGAACTTTGTTGCTGGTCGCTCCTCTTCTTCAAAAAGGACAAGCTTTCTTGCGCGATTCATAATCTTCATAAGTGTTTCATAGTCTTCTTGTACAGTTTGTGATTCTTGCTCAAGTTTAGCAATCTTCTTCTCTAATTCTTCATTTTGCTTCTGCAACTCTTCATTATGTTGTTTGAGGCGGTTGTTTTCTTCTTTAAGTGCTGATACGTGCTGCTGATTTCCTTCGTATGATTTGAGAAATTCAATGACATGATCCATTGTTAAATCTTTTACGTCGACTATTTGTGATGAAGGTGCGTTGACCTTTGCCTCTTGCTGATTATCATTCTCTAAAGTTGTTGGAAGATTTAAATTCTCCATCTCTAAAGCTGGTTCAGGTGGTGTGTAAAGAAGCCGTTTTTTAGCAGGCTGACCTTTACCTAAAGCTCGCATTTTTTGTTTACGTTGCTTTTTCGCAAGCTGTAATGCTTTTTCATAGTTATGGCGAACAACAGCGTTCCATCTGAAGCCGCATGCTGCAGAGGTGCGATTTAATTTATCACCAACTTCTTCAAAAGCATTTAATTGAGTGCTTCCTTCTCGAACATGCCGTAAAACGGTTTCGGCAAGGAGTAAATCATCTTCTTCTGACCAAGCATCTTGTCTTTTTTTCATTTTCTCAACTCCCCTTTTAAAGATTACTTTCTTGAATGATAGAAAGAAACAATGAATGACAATCATTTTGTGCATCTACCTACATCTTCTCCCTCTCTGGAAAATTTTATACAAGGATAGTAGATTTTTATTTGAAGATCAGAAGAAATACACATTTTATTAGCAAACGAAGGAGGGTTTGAAAGGAAAACGTTCTCTACATGGCATATTTGAAACATGACTTGATTTGATAATCAATAAGAGGTAAAATACCCGAGAGCATGACATAGATGAAAGGGTTGTTTTAATCATGGCGAATGAGTTCCGTGTATGCGACGATTGTCAAGCAACGAATTTAAAAACGTTGTTGCCGCGGTTAAAGAAGATAGATCCAAATGCGACAATTAAAATAGGCTGTCAGTCTTATTGCGGACCTGGACGTAAGAAGTCATTCGCATTTGTCAATAATCGTCCCATCTCTGCACCGAATGAAGATGAGTTAATTGAAAAAATTACGAAAAAATTAGGAAAATAACCGATCACCATGTAGGAGCCATTTCTGCAATGGTGATTTTTTTCATTGGCACTTTTCTAAAAGATTTGTTGCTTTACCGCCATAGCTTTTCGACTGTCTAGGCAAGCGACAAGTTTTACGAAAACAGCCTTTTCATTATATTATATGAATAGTAATATTTGACATTTCCGTACTATCCTTGTCGAAATAAAAGAGATATAATAAAACCATGTCATGATGGAAGAGGGAAGATAATGGCGTACCCGAACGAAAAATTATCGGAAGAAAAAGTGTTTAAAGATCCGGTTCATCGTTATATTCATGTGCGTGATAAAGTAATTTGGGATTTAATAGGAACGAAAGAGTTTCAGCGCCTTCGAAGAATTCGACAACTTGGCACGACTTTCTTAACCTTTCACGGAGCGGAGCATAGCCGCTTTAATCATTCCCTCGGTGTTTATGAAATCGTCAGACGGATTGTCGATGATGTTTTTCAAGGACGACCAGAGTGGGATGAAGATGAACGTCTCTTAAGCTTATGTGCCGCTCTTTTACATGATTTAGGGCACGGGCCATTTTCACATTCGTTTGAAAAAGTCTTTCATTTAGATCACGAAGCTTTTACACAAGCTATTATTTTAGGAAATACGGAAATAAACCGTGTTCTTTCGCAAATAGGCTCTGATTTTCCAAAGAAGGTAACCGAAGTGATTGCTAAAACGTACCCGAATAAACAAGTTGTCAGCTTAATTTCTAGCCAAATTGATGCTGATCGAATGGACTACCTTCAGCGTGATGCGTTTTATACTGGGGTAAGCTATGGACATTTTGATATGGAACGGATTTTGCGTTTGATGCGCCCGCGTGAAGACCAGGTTGTGATTAAGTATAGTGGTATGCATGCCGTCGAGGATTACATCATGAGCCGCTATCAAATGTATTGGCAAGTATACTTCCATCCGGTTACGAGAAGCGCAGAAGTCATATTAACGAAAATTCTTCACCGAGCTAAAGCCCTTTATGAAGACGGCTATCCGTTTAAATGTAAGCCTAAGCATTTTTATTCCATTTTTTCAGAAAAGGTAACGATTGAAGATTACTTAAAATTAGATGAATCGATTATTCTTTTTTATTTTCAAGAATGGCAAGATGAAGACGATCCGATCTTAAGTGACTTATGCAAACGATTTATCAATCGGATATTGTTTAAATATGTAGAATTTCATCCGACAAATGAGCAGTTGATGAGACTTATGGAACTAACGTCGTTGTTTAAAAAAGCGGGGATCGATCCGGACTATTATTTGGTCGTTGATTCATCATCAGACCTTCCTTACGATTTTTACCGTCCAGGTGAAGAGGAAGAACGTTTACCAATCCATTTACTGATGCAAAATGGAGAAATTCGTGAGCTTTCAAGAGAGTCGGAAATTGTTGATGCTATTTCAGGGAAAAGAAGAACGGATCATAAATTATATTTTCCACTTGATTTATTAAATGATTTTTCGTCGAAACGAAATATAAAAAAGAAAATTATCAGCCTTTTGCAGCTGCATAAATAAATGGATTATTTTTTTCATGAGGAGATGACGGGGTGTGCTAAAAGAACATGCAAAGCTGATGAAGGTATTTGCGATTTCTGAAGAAATTATCGGACGCAAAAAGCTTCAAAAGATTATATATATAGCGAAAAAGCTAAATTTTCCATTTTACGAGAAATATAACTTCCATTTTTATGGTCCATACTCAGAGGAGCTTACATTAAGAATTGAAGAATTATGCAATTTAGGATTTATTGATGAGGTGCGGGAAAAAAAGGGCGGTTATTATCAATATAAGTATACACTGACAAAAGCAGGCGAGGAGTTTTTAAGCCATTATGATATGAGCATTCCTCATTTACAAGATTGCATGATGGACCTTAATGCTCAGTCAGCCCGCTTTTTAGAGCTCGTTTCAACGATTTTATATTTTGAAGAGCTAACGAAAGAGGAAATAATAGAAAAAGTATTCACACTCAAAAGCAAGCAGCGATACACCGAAGGAGAAATTGAAGAAGCCTTTCAATATATTGAATCCTTGAGAAAAAAAGTTGTTCAATAAGGAGCATGTCGAACCAAAAGGGCCTGACCCCACAATACCAATACAATATATAGCGCTTAATTCAGAAGAAAAGTAACTATATATTGTGATGGCTGCGTGAGGTCAGACCCTTATGAGACAGCCTCTTAAGATTATTCGTCGCTTAAACGCTTTCCAGCAACGGCATAATGATTTTTGCTCATTTCCTCAATAAATACGACAATTTTTTCTTTAGAAGCACCAGTTGTTTCAGAAACGGCCTCGGTTACTTTTTCTACGAGAGCTTTTTTTTGTTCCTCCGTACGACCTTCTAGCATTTTCACTGTTACGTAAGGCATGGTCAGTCCCCTTTCTGTTGCGATATAAAAAAGTGAGCGTTGATACGTATTTAGGCTTAACGAATGTTTGCATGTGCAAGGCTCTAACATGGCCGTTAGAGAATAACGGACGTATCAAACGGGAAGAAATGTAATAGTATTCAAAATATAGTATACTTGATATAGATCGATTTGTTGAGATGGGAGGCTTAAAAAGTGCCTTTTTTATATTATGGTTTTGATTTATTGCCATATGTCATTGTAGCGCTTATCATTGCCTTTACACTACATGAATTTGCCCATGCCTATGTAGCATATAAGTTTGGTGACCCAACAGCCAAGAATCAAGGAAGGTTAACGTTAAATCCTATTTCTCACCTTGACCCTTTTGGGACGATTTTAATTTTTTTAGCAGGCTTCGGCTGGGCGAGACCTGTTCCTGTGAACCGTTTCTTTTTTCAAAAGCCTCGTCTTGCAGGAGTGCTCGTATCCGTTGCCGGTCCGTTAAGCAACCTTGTCATCGCCTTTATCGGATTTTTATTTCTCAACATAATGGCATCAGGTGTGGCTGAAATGATGCCAGTTGAAATGGCAAGGATCATTGATAAGTTTTTAAATATACTAGTATCATTAAATATCATACTCTTTCTTTTTAATTTACTCCCTTTCCCACCGCTAGACGGTTATCGAATCATTGAGGATTTAGCACCGAGACATATTCGGGCAAAGCTGACACAATATGAGAATTATGGCATCTTAATTTTTTTCATTATTGTTTTAACACCTTTAGACCAATATTTGATTGATCCAGTACTTTATCACGGACGGGAAGCAACCGTTTTATTTTTCCATTTAATCTTACAACCGTTCTTTTCTTAACAAGGAGGATAGGATGATGACAGAAAAAAAGAAGAAAAATATTGGTTTTAACATTATTAAAAATGATCCAACCGATGGACATAAAGGCTTTGGCGTCGGAGCCTTAAGCTTAGAAAATGTTTCTCCTGTTTTTATCGACATTGAAGAAGGAGAAGCATTCGTTGATATCGGTGCGATGCATGCACGCAGTCAAGTTGAAAGAGGGATAAAATTTACTCATGTTAAAGAAGATGTTCCAAACGGAAAGCCGTATTGGCTCGTTTGGGTGACGGTTGACCGCAAAGAGGAAGGGCCGTATTATGCCGGTGTTGCCGCATGCGAGCTCACCGTTGACCGTGAAGCAAGACGTGGCTATAAGTCGCTTCCAGAGCACGTCAATCGCATGGATAAATCGTTAAAACGCCATATTATTGTTGATCATATGGACGACCGCTCGAAAAAAATTCTTGCAAACTTTTTAAAAAATCATGATGAAAAAATGTGGGAGCTTTCTAGTGAAGAATTGAAAAAAGGCCTTTCTGTTCAATGAGGAATTTGACGAAATTGTGAACAAATCCGCAATTTATTGAGGTTTCAGAAAAAAATAAGTAGACTAAAGTTAAACTTATAAAACTAGGACATGAAAATCCCCGGTCTTATTTAATAGATCCGGGGGTTTTCATTTTTTTACATCCAAGGAATGAGCTTTTTCCATATGGATGGTTTCTCTTCATTTATCTTTGGCTCGTCACCTTGTTTTTCATCTTTGAAATCAATGTGATCGATACAATATTCAGTCGGCTCTGTTCCTTTGATGTAATACGTTAAGCGAGAAACGGGGCATCCAGGTGCTGCTAAAAGTCCATTTGAAGGATCAACATTTACGCCGATTACCCCTTCTGGTGGCTGAAATCCTTTTACCGGTTGATCTTTTAAGGCTTCTTCCATAAAGGTAGCCCAAATTTCCTTTGCATACATGCGTTCATGGACTTGATGAATGTTTTTTCCTTTGTCATATCCTGTCCAAACCCCTGCGACAAGCTGTGGAGTAAAGCCGATCATCCAACTATCAGCGTTTGTTGTCCCTGATTTGCCAGCATAGGGGCGTGTAAGCTGATCAATGATTTTTTGTCCAGTGACGGTTGTATATCCATTTAGCTTCTCATCAAACATGCCTGTCATCATGTGGGTGAGAACAAAGGCTGCCTGTTTATTAAGAATTTGCTCAGACTCCTTTTTAAACTCATATAGCACGTTTCCCTTTGCATCTTCAATTCGTTTAATAAACGTCGGTTCAATTTTATGCCCTCCATTTGCTATCATCCCATATGCATTCACCATTTCGATGACATTTACTGGAGAAGTACCGAGTGCTAAGGATGGCACTTCTTTCAATGAGCTATTGATGCCAAGCTTTCTAGCTGTTTCGATTAGCTTATCCATGCCCATAAAAAGGTGGGTTTTAACAGCATAAATGTTGTCTGATAAAGCAAGAGCTTGCATCAATGTAATATCATCATAAGCATAATAATCATGAAAATTACTCGGTTGATAGGTTGACTGCCCTTTATTAAAACTAAACGTTGTCGGTTCACTTTTTAAAACAGTTGACGGGGTAAACCCATTTTCAATAGCTGTATAATAAAGAAAAGGTTTCATCGTTGAGCCCGGCTGCCGTTTTGCTTGAATGGCTCGATTAAAAGGACTTTTATCATAATCTCGTCCGCCAATGAGCGCTTTCACTTGACCGGTTTCAGGATCAATGGCAGCGAAACCAATTTGAATATCCGATTCTTTTGCGATTACCTTGTTCATGGTCTCTTCGGCAATTTTCTGTAAAGTCGAATCTAATGTTGTATAAACTTGCAGTCCTTTTGTTTGTATAAACATCTCATCTACTTGAAGCTTTTCTTTTATTTCTTGAAGAACAACATCTTGGAAATAAGGAGCCAAGTTAGCATGTTCCTCTTTTTTGTGTTCTCTAAGCTTGATCGCTTCATGGATCGCTGTATTGGCTTCTTGCTCTGTAATATAACCTACTTTTTCCATTGTTTTTAAAATAAGCTCTTGCCTCTTTTTCGCCCGTGAAAAATGAGTATATGGGGAATAGTAGCTAGGCCCTTTTGGGATCCCAGCAAGCATTGCCGCTTCCGCCAATGTTAATTCACCTGCATGTTTATGAAAATAATACCGCGATGCTGCTTCAATACCATACGCTCCGTGTCCATAGTAAATGGTGTTTAAATATCCTTCTAAAATGCTTTCTTTACTAAAATTCATTTCAAGGCGGATGGTGTAAAATGCTTCCGCTAGCTTCCGCTTCCATGTTTTATCATGCTCTAAAAATAAATTGCGGGCATATTGCTGTGTAATCGTACTAGCTCCTTGTACTTTTGCCATAGCCTTTAAATCAGCAACAAAAGCCCCAGCAATTCGTTTATAGTCAAAGCCGTGATGGTCATAAAAATTTCGGTCTTCAATAGCAATCGTTGCCTCAATTAAAAAGGGGGAAATATCTTGAAGATTTACCCAAAATCGCTTCTGGCCATGATGTGTTTCACCAATTTTTGTCCCGTCATTTGCATACATGACAGTCGATTGTGGAACAGCTAAGGAAGGCGCTCCTTGTATTTTAGCTATGCATAAAACGATCGTGATCAAAAGTAATAAAAAAATAACACCAATAAATTGAATAAAAAATAAAGCTCTTATTGTCTTCACGGTTAATCTAAGCCGTTTAGGAGTGATGACTTCCATTGATGCAAACCTCCTTCATAATATAGACAATAAAAAAATGGGTTTTGTTTATTTAATGGGAACCGTTTCACAAGATGGGCTATTTTTTATTCAGTATGAGTTGAAGAGAAGTTTTTTAAACTTCAACCTATGAAAAAATGAAATTTTTTCTTTGCAATTTTGCTAGATTCCTCTATACTTTTTGTGTGGTTTGAATCTTTTAAAAATAGAATGACCATTCATTGTTTGGGGAAAATACGAAAAAGACCGTTTAGCTTGTTTCGAAAGAATAGCTTTAACAAAATCGTCAAACTACAATATTGAAAGGAAGAATGAAAATGGGTGGACTTTGGTATACAGAAAAGCAAACGGAAAATTTTGGGATTACGATAAAAGTAAAACGTACTTTACATACAGAACAAACAGATTTTCAAAAGCTTGACATGGTGGAGACGGAAGAGTTTGGCAATATGCTTTTTTTAGATGGTATGGTGATGACCTCTCAAAAAGATGAATTTGTCTACCACGAAATGGTTGCACACGTACCGCTATTCACTCATCCAAATCCAGAAAATGTATTAGTCGTTGGCGGTGGTGACGGTGGTGTCATCCGCGAAGTGTTAAAGCATCCGAGCGTGAAAAAGGCGACGCTAGTTGAAATTGATGGAAAAGTGATTGAGTATTCGAAAAAATATTTGCCTGAAATTGCGGGGAAATTGGATGACCCTAGAGTTGAAGTAAAAGTGGATGACGGTTTTATGCATATTGCCAAAAGTGAAAATGAATATGATTGTATTATGGTTGACTCAACAGAACCAGTTGGTCCAGCAGTCAACTTATTTACGAAAGGCTTTTATGCAGGTATCGCAAAAGCGTTAAAAGAGGATGGGATTTTTGTCGCACAAACAGATAATCCTTGGTTTAAAGCAGATTTAATTACAAATGTTTATAAAGATGTAAAAGAAATTTTTCCAATTACACGTCTTTATACAGCAAACATCCCGACATATCCGAGCGGATTATGGACGTTTACATTAGGCTCAAAAAAATACGATCCATTAGCTGTTCGTGACGACCGCTTCCATCCAATGGAGACAAAATATTACACAAAAGATATCCATAAAGCCGCCTTTGTTTTACCGAAATTTGTTGAAGATTTAATTAAGTAATATGGAAATTGGAAAGGTGGGGCATTATGCGCTTTGATGAAGCATATTCCGGAAATGTATTTATTAAAAGCCATCCATCCTTTGAGGAAAGCGAAGCCGTCATTTATGGGATGCCGATGGATTGGACCGTTAGCTATCGTCCTGGTTCACGTTTCGGTCCTGCACGCATCCGCGAGGTATCGATCGGATTGGAGGAATATAGCCCGTATTTAGACCGCGAGTTAGACGAAGTAAAATATTTTGATGCCGGTGATATTCCTTTGCCTTTTGGTAATGCGCAAAGAAGTATAGACATGATCGAACAGTTTGTTGACAAAATTTTAGAAGCAGGCAAATTTCCATTAGGAATGGGCGGGGAGCATTTAGTCTCTTGGCCTGTCATTAAAGCAATGTACAAAAAGTATCCGAATTTAGCTGTGATTCACATGGATGCCCATACGGATTTACGTGTTGAGTATGAAGGGGAGCCGTTATCCCATTCAACACCAATTCGTAAAGCGGCAGAGCTTATTGGTCCGGAAAATATTTTTTCATTCGGCATTCGTTCCGGGATGAAAGAAGAGTTTGAATGGGCAAAAGAGGCAGGATTATACATTGCAAAATTTGAAGTGCTCAAGCCGTTGCAGGAAGTTCTTCCAAAACTGGCTGGACGACCTGTATACATTACAATTGATATCGATGTATTAGACCCGGCATTTGCCCCAGGTACTGGCACTGTAGATGCTGGTGGAATAACGTCAAAAGAACTGCTTGCGGCCATTTGTGAAATTGCACGCTCCGATATCCATGTAGTTGGAGCTGATTTAGTCGAAGTAGCCCCTGTCTATGACCACTCGGAACAAACAGCGAACACTGCAAGCAAGCTCATTCGGGAAATGATTTTAGGCTGGGTGCAAAAACGAATATAAAATAGCAAGAAAAGGCTTACTCCATATCATCGACTGAAATGATGTATTCAAAGTAAGCCTTTTTCTTATTCTATTGCATAAACGACAAAGAATCTTTATACTTATGGGGTTAATACAGCCTTTTAAGGATGAGGTACAATGCAAAGGAACATACCTGTTCATATAAATGTTCATAATGAAATGGCCCAAGGGAATGAAAAAGAAAAATTTGAATTTTATACAACTGGCCAATACTATACAAAAGACAAGTATATTTATTTATCTTATTTGGAGGAACAAGATTTTGGCCAAATCAAAACATTACTTAAGATAAGCGATGAGGAAGTGTTGTTAATCCGCTCAGGTGCTATTAACATGCGGCAGCGATTTAAAGAAAACGTTGAAACGGTGACAAACTATGAAACGCCGTATGGGATGATGAGGCTTGTGACACATACAAAATCATTATTATGGAGTTCATACGAAGAGCCGAAACGTGGTACACTGAAGTTGGAGTATCACTTGGATATTGGACAAGAACAACATGTACATAGATTAACGATTGAATACAAGGAGGAACAGTGAATGAACATTGTCGAACAAGTGAAAGAGCGGCTCAAGGAAGAGATAAAGGCAGCTGTTTTAAAAGCAAATTTAGCAAAAGAAGAAGAAATCCCAACGGTTATTTTGGAAGTTCCGAAAGACAAAGAGCATGGAGACTATTCGACAAATATGGCGATGCAGCTTGCAAGAATCGCCAAAAAAGCCCCGCGTTTAATTGCTGAAGATCTAGTTAAAAATTTTGATAAATCCAAAGCTTCTATTGAAAAAATCGACATTGCCGGTCCAGGGTTTATTAATTTTTATATGAATAACCAATATTTAACAGATTTAATCCCTGCCATTATGGAGGCTGGGAATCGTTATGGCGAATCAGATGCTGGCAAAAACGAAAAAGTTCAAGTGGAATTTGTATCGGCAAACCCTACCGGTTCATTACATTTAGGACATGCCCGCGGTGCCGCCTTTGGAGATTCTTTATGCAACATTCTTGAAAAAGCAGGTTATGAAGTGACACGTGAATATTATATTAATGATGCTGGAAATCAAATTCATAACTTAGCGCTTTCCGTTGAAGCACGTTATTTGGAAGCGCTTGGCCAAGAGGCGGAGATGCCGGAGGACGGCTATTATGGTGAGGATATTATTGAAATCGGGAATAAGCTTAGAGAGGAATATGGCGACCGCTTTGTTCATGAAAGCAGAGAAGAACGTTTAAAGTTTTTCCGTGAATATGGGTTAAAGTTTGAATTGGACAAGCTGAGAAAAGATCTTGAAGAGTTCCGTGTCTCATTCGATGTTTGGTATTCCGAAACGTCACTTTATGAGAGTGGAAAAATCGATGAAGCGCTCAACATGTTGCGAGAAAATGGCTATATTTATGAGGATGAGGGGGCCACTTGGTTCCGTTCCACAGCGTTCGGTGATGATAAAGACCGCGTATTAATTAAGAAAGATGGCTCTTATACTTACTTAACTCCAGATATAGCCTATCATAAAGATAAGCTTGACCGTGGCTTTGATAAATTAATTAACATTTGGGGGGCAGACCATCACGGTTATATTCCGCGTATGAAAGCGGCGATTCAAGCACTGGGTTATAATCAAGACGTTCTGGAAGTAGAAATTATGCAAATGGTCAGCCTTTATAAAAATGGGGAAAAGGTTAAAATGAGTAAACGTACAGGTAAAGCGGTCACAATGCGTGATTTAATGGAAGAGGTCGGCCTCGATGCGGTGCGCTACTTCTTTGCGATGAGAAGCGGCGATTCTCATATGGATTTTGATTTAGATTTAGCGGTTTCACAGTCTAATGATAATCCAGTCTATTATGCTCAATATGCTCATGCCAGAATTTGCAGCATCCTCCGCCAAGGCGAAGAGCAAGGTCTATCTTTCGAAGGTGAGCTTAAGCTTGACGAAATTTCATCAGAGAAGGAAATAGAACTTTTGAAAAAGCTAGGCGAATTTCCAAGTGCTGTGGCGGAAGCGGCACAAAAACGAATTCCACATCGCATTACGAATTACATTTTTGAAGTAGCTTCTGCGCTTCATAGCTTCTACAATGCAGAAAAAGTGTTAGACCCAGACAATAAAGACAAATCTCGGGCACGCTTAGCTTTAATGAAAGCGACACAAATTACCTTAAAAAATGCCTTAACCTTAATCGGTGTATCTGCTCCGGAACAAATGTAAAAGGAAGGAGAGGCGTCCCAATTGGGAAGCCTCCTTCTTATACAAACGATCAAGCAAACTTATTGGTTCGATTGCAGTTCTAATTCATATTCATCCCGGTTCATAACTTTAGCTCCTTTATGTATGACGATTGAAATGTTAAAATGGTTCTGGAAATAATTTTTATTTCCATAAAATATCAATATTGGAACCATTAGAATAATAGATAAAAACTAGTAAAATGTAAATAAGGATTAGATATTTTTTGGTACAAAAGATGGGAATACCTTACATTGATGAGGAGAAAGAAGGTCTTTTGAAAGCTTAAAAAAGGAAGACAAGTAAGTAGTCTTCCTCATTTGCTTCCAATTTATAAAAATGGAAAGAGAAGTGTAGCAGCAGCAATCTCTATACGATGGCTATTCTTATATTTTTCGTATTGCTCATATGTTAGCTTCTTTGCCTTTTTTAGGTCATGCTTAATGACATCTTTCACTAATTGAATAAACGCTTGATCAAATACAAAACAATTCATTTCTTCGTTTAAAAATAAACTTCTATTATCGAAATTAGCCGTTCCAATATCACAACATTTATCATCAACAACGATGACTTTCGCATGATAAAAGCCGCCATCGTATTGGTAAATGTTGCAGCCTAACTTAAGAAGTGGGCCAAAATACGAATAAGAAGCTTCTTTGACAAATAGATGATCAGATTTAATCGGGACGATCACTGTAATATGTACACCTTGTTTTAACGCTGCTAATAATTCTTGCTGTAGTTTTCGGCTCGGTATGAAATAAGGAGAACAAATAAAAAGCTCCTTTTTTGCCATTCGAATAAGCGAAATAAAATAATATTCAAGGTGATTTCCATAAGTTGGTATAAATTGTTGTAAGCAACTTCCTTTATGTAACGGGGGGAAATAACTTCGTGATTGGCGAAGATCTACTTTAGTAGCTTCTAACCAATCATCAAGAAACTGTGTTTGCAGGTCATAAACCCCTTCACCTTTACATTTAATATGGTAATCACGCCAAAAACCTAATTTTCGGTTTTGTCCAATATATTCTTTTCCAATATTAAATCCACCTACATAACCTACCTTACTATCAATGACGGCAATCTTACGATGATTACGCGATTGGAACGTATAAAACAGGAAAGGTAGCCGCGGTTTTCGTGAAAAGGCTACATCGACACCATTTTCCTTTAATCGTTTAATCATTGAAAACTTTAGTTTGAAAGACCCGATGTAATCCAACAATAATTTAACTTCCACCCCTTCTTGTGCCTTTTGTGATAATAAGGAGAGAAATTTTTGGCCTACCGAATCATTTCGTACGATATAAAATAATATATGAATCGATTGATGGCTTTTCTCAATATCTGTAAACAAATCTTTATATAAATGAATACCATCTGTGTATAAATATATATCGCTCCATCGTTTGTTAAAGGAGTGATTTTTTCTCCTCTTGACATAGTATTTTTTCCCAAAGTTATAGTCTAATGTAAACCAGATGGAAAGAAAAATTATGCCTAAAAGTACCCAATATAACGCATTCACCATGACTCCCCCATTCAAAAAATCCTTCTATTTAGATTTTCCCCATTATAGAAAAAATATGAAATTGCAAGAAAAGTGTTGACTGAATGCTCATTCAATATATAATAGAAGTAAGAAACATCAGAAAATTTTATACGTTTCGAATTTTTGTGATGACTGTGGGGAGAATGGGGGAGTTTGATGAATACATTGCTTTGGGTGAATTTTATTGCGTTTTTGTTTGTAACCGCTTACGCTATTTATTTGTTCGCTTACTTAATAAAAACGCGAATTTCCTATATTAAACTTGGCCAAAAAGCAGAGTTTGACGGAAGAGTAAAAGAAAGATTAGAGAGAATATGGGTAAATGTGTTTGGACAGAAAAAGCTGTTAAAAGATAAAAAAATGGGATGGGTGCATGTCATTTTCTTCTATGGTTTTATCCTTGTCCAATTCGGCGCTATTGACTTCATTGTGAAAGGGCTAGTACCTAATAGTCATCTACCATTCGGTCCTCTGTATCCATTGTTTACATTTTTCCAAGAAATAGTTACATTCCTCATTTTAGTCGCAGTAGTAGCAGCATTTTATAGAAGATATATTGAAAAGCTTGTTCGTTTAAAAAGAGGGTTTAAATCAGGATTAGTACTGATTTTTATCGGTGGATTAATGTTATCTGTTCTCCTAGGAAACGGGATGAATATCATATGGCATGGCCATGAGCTTTCATGGAGTGAGCCCATAGCCTCATCGTTTGCTTTTCTACTTAGCTTTGTAGGAGAAGCTGGTGCTGCCGTCATTTTTTATGTGGCTTGGTGGGTACACTTACTTATTTTATTAACGTTTTTAGTATATGTTCCGCAGTCCAAACATGCCCACTTAATTGCAGGGCCTGCAAATGTTTATTTCAGTAGATTAACGAATCCAGGGAAGCTTGAAAAAATTGATTTTGAAGATGAAAGCAAAGAAACATTTGGAGTTGGCAAAATTGAAGACTTTAAACAAAATCAATTAATTGATTTATATGCATGTGTCGAGTGTGGCCGCTGTACAAATATGTGCCCTGCAACTGGTACAGGTAAAATGCTGTCGCCGATGGATTTAATCATTAAACTGCGGGACCATTTAACAGATAAAGGGGCAGCGATTACTTCGAAACAGCCGTGGGTTCCAGCCTTTGCTTTTTCTCATACACGTGGAAATCAACTGGCAATGATGTCACAAGCAAAGGGAAGAGAAGAAGCTGCAGCAGCACTTGACTACAATCCTAGCTTAATTGGGGATGTCATTACAGAAGAAGAAATTTGGGCTTGTACGACGTGTCGAAATTGTGAAGATCAATGTCCAGTCATGAATGAGCATGTTGATAAAATCATTGATTTACGACGTTATCTCGTCTTAACGGAAGGAAAAATGGATCCCGAAGCCCAGAGAGCGATGCAAAATATCGAGCGTCAAGGAAACCCATGGGGATTAAACCGCAAGGAGCGGGAAAAGTGGCGTGAAGCACGAGAAGATGTATATGTTCCAACTGTAAAAGAACTTCAAAAAGAAGGCGGCGAGTTTGAATATTTATTCTGGGTAGGCTCAATGGGTTCATTTGATAATCGCAGCCAAAAAATTGCTTTATCATTTGCAAAGCTGCTTAATGAAGCAGGAGTGAAATTTGCAATTTTAGGAAATAAAGAGAAAAACTCAGGAGATACACCTCGACGTTTGGGAAATGAATTTTTATTCCAAGAGCTGGCAGCGAAAAATATAGCGGAATTTGAAAAGAATAACGTCAAGAAAATTGTTACCATTGATCCACATGCTTATAACGTTTTTAAAAATGAATATCCTGATTTCGGTCTTGAAGCAGAGGTTTATCATCATACCGAACTGTTAGCAAAGCTCATAAAAGAAGGAAAGCTTGTACCAAAGTATGAAGTAAACGAGACGATTACCTTCCATGACTCTTGTTATCTTGGACGTTACAACGAAGTTTATAATCCGCCAAGGGAGATTATCAAGTCCATTCCAGGTGTTAAATTAGTTGAAATGGAGCGCAATCGTGAGACAGGTATGTGCTGTGGCGCTGGCGGCGGTCTCATGTGGATGGAGGAAGATACAGGTGCTCGTATAAACGTAGCACGTACGGAGCAAGCATTAGCTGTAAATCCGAGTGTCATTAGCTCTGGCTGTCCATACTGTTTAACGATGCTAAGCGATGGAACAAAAGCGAAAGAAGTAGAAGATAAAGTAAAAACATTTGATGTCGCTGAACTTCTTGAAAAATCAGTTTTTGGTGATGTTCAAAAAGAGCTAGCTTCATAGCTTTTATATAGAGAGGAGTCTCCTTAAAAGATTCAGGCTCCTCTTTGTCCCAATGAATGAGATAAAGTAGGCAAATAGGCATTAAATGAAGAATATGAACAAAAAAATTTTGCAGTAAATCGAGCGAGCGTTCAGTCAATGGGGTATAGATAGTTTATTTGTCCTATTTTAATAAACTTTGTTGCTTTCGATTGTCCATGAACCGAACAAAGCATGCGTTCGGACCAATACCATTTGTCCGGCAATCAACTTTTGTTCGGTTCGCATCAAGCGTATCGCTTGCCTGACAGCCGAAAAGAGGCTGTAAAGCTAATTTTTTAGAAAAGAGCCAAATGAAAAAACGAAGGGGAGATTGAGATGGGAAAAACGGTTATTGTTAGTGCAGCGAGAACACCTTTTGGAAAGTTCGGGGGAGCTTTAAGCTCTTTTACCGCTTCACAGTTAGGGGGGATTGCGGTAAAAGAGGCTTTAAAGAGAGCCAATGTGGAACCAGAGGAAGTACAAGAGGTCATTTTAGGAAATGTTCTACAAGCCGGTCAAGGGCAAATTCCTTCTCGGCAAGCAGCACGTGAAGCTGGCCTTCCATGGCATGTTAAAACGGAAACCATTAACAAAGTGTGCGCCTCAGGTCTTCGAAGTGTTACGTTAGCCGATCAAATAATTCGTGCTGGAGATGAGGATTTGATTGTAGCAGGTGGAATGGAATCAATGAGTAATGCCCCATATTTATTGCCTAAAGCAAGATGGGGACTACGTATGGGCGATGGTGAGGTAAAAGATGCCATGGTACATGATGGTTTAACTTGCAGCTTTACAGGAGTTCATATGGGGACATATGGAAATGAAACAGCAAAAGAGCTTGGAATTACACGGAAAGAACAAGACCGTTGGGCACTTAGAAGTCATGAACGAGCGATTGCAGCCATCGAATCTGGAAAGTTCAAAGAAGAAATCGTTCCAGTTGAAGTTCACAAGCGAAAAGGATCACCGATTTCTGTTGAACACGATGAAGCACCAAGAAAAGACACATCCTTAGAACGCTTATCACAGCTTGCTCCTGTTTTTAATCATGACGGCACGATTACGGCAGGGAATGCACCAGGTGTAAATGATGGGGCAGCTGCACTTGTGCTGATGAGTGAGGAGCGTGCCAAACGAGAAGGAAAAACACCTCTTGCCACAATCGTTGCTCATACAGCGATCGCAGTAGAAGCAAAGGACTTCCCGAAAACACCTGGCCTTGTCATTAATGAGCTTTTACGAAAAACAGGGAAAAAGGTGGAAGATATCGACTTATTTGAAATTAATGAAGCATTTGCAGCCGTTGCGCTAGCTAGCAAGCAATTAGCGGGGCTAGACCCAGAAAAAATCAACGTAAATGGCGGCGCTGTTGCATTAGGCCATCCAATTGGGGCTAGTGGAGCACGTATTTTAATGACGCTTATTTACGAATTAAAGCGTCGTGGCGGTGGACTTGGTATCGCCTCTATATGCAGCGGCGGCGGCCAAGGCGACGCTATATTAGTACAAGTGTAAGAAAAGCCAATTTCATAAGGCTGTTTTCGTAAACTTTGTTGCTTTTCGACTCACACTAAAGTGTGACATATCAAGTATGTCGCTTGCCTAGACAGTCGAAAAGCTGTGGTTGTAAAGCAACAATCTTTTAGAAAAGAGCCTTTCATAAAAAACAATGTTTTTTCACTAATAAACAAAGGGGTTGAACTTCATTTATGAATGTACAAAAGGTCATGGTGGTAGGAGCAGGACAAATGGGTTCCGGTATTGCTCAAGTGTGTGCACAAGCAGGATATAATGTTATTCTTCATGACTTGAAAGATGAGTTTTTACAAAGAGGAGTAAATGTCATTTCTAAAAATTTGAATAGGCAAGTAGAAAAAAGTCGTCTTTCTGAAGACGAAAAAAAGGAAATATTATCTCGAATCAAGACGACAACTTCCTTAGAAGATGCAAAAGAAGTCGATCTCGTCATTGAAGCAGCTGTTGAAAAGATGGATGTAAAAATATCCATATTTAAGCAGTTAGACGAAATGACAAATGAACATACCATTTTAGCAACCAACACTTCTTCTCTGCCAATTACGGAAATAGCAGCAGCCACAAAGCGTCCGGAAAAGGTCATTGGTATGCACTTTATGAACCCTGTGCCTGTCATGAAGCTTGTTGAAATCATTCGCGGTCTTGCGACAAATAATGAGACTTACAAAGTCATTGAAGATATAACGAAAAAATTAAACAAGGTTCCAGTTGAAGTAAATGATTTTCCAGGATTTGTATCAAACCGAGTTCTAATGCCGATGATTAATGAAGCCATTTATACAGTCTATGAAGGAGTTGCAACCCCTGAGGCTGTTGATGAAGTCATGAAGCTTGGAATGAATCATCCGATGGGTCCATTAACATTAGCCGATTTTATTGGATTAGATACTTGTTTATACATTATGGAGATTCTTCATGAAGGATTTGGAGACGATAAATACCGGCCATGTCCTCTACTTCGTAAATATGTTAAAGCAGGATGGCTTGGCCGGAAAACAGGAAGAGGGTTTTACACTTACGAGTAAAGACATCAAAGGGGATGGGAAACATGAACTTACACTTTACAGAAGAACAGCAAATGATGAGAAGAATGGTCCGAGATTTTGCGGAAAGTGAAATTGCCCCATACATTGAGAAAATGGAAGAAGGAGAATTTCCAAGAGACATTTTAAAAAAAATGGGAGAGCTCGGCCTCATGGGGATTCCCATTCCAGAAGAATATGGCGGCTCTGGCATGGACTTTACCTCTTACATTATTGCGATTCATGAGTTATCGCGAGTAAGTGCAGCAATAGGTGTAATCTTGTCTGTTCATACGTCTGTTGGAACGAATCCGATTTTATATTTCGGTACGGAAGAGCAAAAGAAAAAGTATGTGCCGAAGCTTGCAAAAGGGGAATATTTAGGAGCATTTTGCTTAACGGAGCCTAGTGCTGGCTCGGATGCAGCAAGTCTTAAAACAAAAGCGGTTAAACAAGGGGATTATTATAAATTAAACGGTTCAAAAGTGTTTATTACAAATGGGGGAGAAGCGGATACGTATATCGTTTTTGCTCGGACAGGGGATGAAAAAGGCAGCAAAGGGATATCAGCATTTGTCGTTGAAAAGGATACACCTGGATTTATTATCGGAAAAGACGAAAAAAAAATGGGGCTACATGGTTCGCGAACCGTTCAAATTACCTTTGAAGATGCGCTTGTACCTGCTGAAAACTTAATCGGAGAAGAAGGGCAAGGGTTCAAAATTGCAATGGCTAATTTAGACGCTGGACGAATCGGGATTGCCGCCCAATCATTAGGGATTGCTGAAGCAGCCTTAGAGCATGCGATTTTTTACAGTAAAGAACGCCGCCAGTTCGGAAAGCCAATTGCGGCAAACCAAGGCATTGGTTTTAAGCTGGCTGATATGGCCACACAAGTAGAAGCAGCGAAATTATTAACCTATCAAGCTGCTTATTTACGGGACAATGGGCAACCGTGTGGCAAGGAGGCATCAATGGCGAAGCTTTTTGCCTCTCAAACGGCTATGAATGTTGCGACAGAAGCGATCCAAGTGTATGGGGGATATGGATATACAAAAGATTACCCCGTTGAGAGGTTCTTTAGAGATGCGAAAATATGTCAAATTTATGAAGGGACAAGCGAGATTCAACGCATTGTCATTAGCAAGCATTTATTAAAATAAATCAGGCGTGTTGATTAACCAATAATAACCAGTTGAGATGGCTCTATTTCTAGCTTTTCTGCCGGAGTCGGCAAGCGAATCGCTTGCCGACTGGGCATGCTATACGCATGCCCTTCTCGAACAAGAACATCAGCGGCCAAATGAATTTGCCCGCTAGCGTTCTTGTTCGAGGGATGTGGCAGAAAAGCTTGTGTTCAGCCATACGATTCTGTATGTCTAAGTAAAATAATGGATAATCAACACTTGTGAAAATAATTTACTTTTTAAAATTAAGGGGATTACAAAAAACAACGTAAACATGGGGGATGTAAAACATGAACTTTAAATTAAGTGAAGAACATGAAATGCTTAGAAAAATGGTTCGTGATTTTGCTGAAAATGAAATTGCACCAACGGCAGCTGAAAGAGATGAAGAAGAACGTTTTGATCAGGAAATTTTTGATAAAATGGCGGAATTAGGGTTAACAGGGATTCCGTGGCCTGAAGAGTATGGCGGCATTGGTAGTGATTATTTAGCGTATGTCATTGCAGTAGAAGAGCTTTCTCGTGTCTGTGCTTCAACAGGCGTCACATTATCCGCTCATACATCGTTAGCAGGATGGCCTATTTATAAATTTGGTACAGAGGAACAAAAACAAAAATATTTAAAACCGATGGCTCTCGGTGAAAAAATCGGTGCATACGGGTTAACAGAACCAGGATCAGGATCAGACGCTGGTGCAATGCGGACAACGGCACGGCTAGAAGGAGATCACTATATCTTAAATGGATCAAAAATTTTTATTACAAATGGTGGAGTTGCCGATATTTATGTTGTTTTTGCATTAACAGATCCATCTCAAAAGCATAAAGGAACAAGTGCATTTATCATTGAGAAAGATTTTCCTGGTTTTTCAGTTGGAAAGAAAGAAAAGAAGCTTGGTATTCGTTCATCTCCTACGACTGAAATTATATTTGAAGATTGTAAAGTTCCGAAAGAAAACTTACTTGGCAAGGAAGGAGATGGATTTAAAATTGCCATGATGACATTGGATGGCGGACGAAATGGTATTGCTGCACAAGCTGTTGGGATCGCTCAAGGAGCTCTTGATGCAGCTGTTCAATATGCGAAAGAACGTCACCAATTCGGCAGACCGATTGCTGCTAATCAAGGGATTGCCTTTAAGCTCGCAGATATGGCCACACAAATAGAAGCAGCTAGACTATTAACCTATCAAGCAGCATGGCTTGAATCAGAAGGACTGCCTTACGGAAAAGAATCAGCCATGTCGAAGCTATTTGCAGGAGATATAGCGATGAAGGTAACGACAGAAGCTGTTCAAATATTCGGGGGATATGGCTATACAAAGGATTATCCAGTCGAACGTTTTATGCGTGATGCTAAAATTACGCAAATATATGAAGGAACACAGGAAATTCAACGTCTTGTTATTTCAAGAATGTTAACGAAATAAAGGGTTTTGGTGGTTGTTTATGTCAAAACGTCAAGTACCGGCATCTGTAAAAGATGAAAGGCTAATTGAAAAAAGACGAGAGCAAATGGTTAAAGGGGCCGTTAATTTATTTAAAGAAAAAGGATTCCATCGCACGACAACAAGGGAGATTGCAAGAGAGGCCGGTTTTAGTATCGGCACTCTCTACGAATATATTCGCCAAAAGGAAGACGTTTTATATCTTGTTTGTGACACAATCTACGATGAAGTCAGGGAACGTCTTGAACAAGATATTGATACGAAACAAGGAACGATTGAAAGTTTAAAACGAGCGATCGCAAACTATTTTAAAGTTGTTGATGAAATGCAAGATGAAGTGCTTGTTATGTACCAAGAGGTTAAGTCACTTTCTAAAGATGCCCTTCCATATGTTCTACAAAAAGAGCTAGAAATGGTTGGGATGTTTGAAAAAGTGTTAGAAGGATGTGTCAATAAAGGGGAGATTTCTTTAACGAAATCTGAACAAAAGCTATGTGCACATAACATCTTTGTGCAAGGACAAATGTGGGCTTTTCGCCGTTGGGCATTACGAAAAATGTATACGTTAGAAGAGTATATTGCTTTGCAAACAGATTTACTTTTAAAAGGAATTTCGAAAAAGTAAATCATTTTGATCAACGATAAATTTTTGTAAATCAAATCTTCTAAGAAAAAAGCTTAATTAGATTAAAGGGGATGGGATGGAATATGGCACATATATATCGGCCGAAGAATAAGGTTCGATTTGTGACTGCGGCTAGTTTATTTGATGGACATGATGCCTCCATCAACATTATGAGACGTATTTTGCAAGCAAGTGGTGCAGAAGTCATTCATCTTGGACACAATCGTTCAGTTGAAGAAATTGTGAATGCTGCTATTCAAGAGGATGTACAAGGGATTGCCGTATCCTCATACCAAGGCGGACATGTCGAATTTTTTAAATATATGTATGATTTGCTAAAGGAAAAAGGTGCTTCACATATCCGTATTTACGGAGGCGGCGGAGGAGTCATCATTCCGAGGGAAATAAAAGAGCTTCATGAGTATGGAATTGCGCGTATTTTTTCACCAGAGGACGGGCGGCAATTAGGTCTTCAAGGGATGATTAATGTAATGATGGAGGAATGCGACTTTCCGACGATTCAAGAAGGAATGATGTCTGTCGAAAAAGTGAAAACGGGGGATGTGCAAGCGGTTGCACAAATGATCACCCTTGCGGAAACAAAGGTGCTGGCAAAGGAAGAAGCAGCTGCAGCGATGGAGCAAGTTTTTGAAGAAATAAAAGATTTGCCTTCTTCTGCTCCTGTTATTGGTATTACGGGAACAGGAGGAGCGGGGAAGAGCTCGTTAACAGATGAGTTAATACGCCGTTTCTTAAATGAAGTTCCTAACATTAAAATTGCTGTCCTTTCCGTTGATCCGACCAAGCAGAAGACGGGTGGGGCGCTATTAGGAGACCGAATCCGCATGAACGCTATTTTTAATCCGCGTGTTTTCATGAGAAGTTTAGCGACTCGAGAGTCACGTTCCGAATTGTCTCTTGCCATTCAAGATGCGATTGCCATTGTCAAAGGAGCAGGATATGACCTCGTCATTGTGGAAACAAGCGGGATTGGCCAAGGTGATGCGGAAATAAGAAGAATATGTGATATTGCCATGTATGTGATGACGAGCGAGTTCGGTGCACCATCACAACTTGAAAAAATTGATATGATTGACTTTGCTGATTTAATTGTCATTAATAAATTTGAAAAAAAAGGCTCAGAAGATGCAAAACGTCAAGTGCAAAAACAATATCAACGCAGTCATATGCTTTTTGACAAAGAGCTTGATGAAATGCCTGTTTATGGAACGATTGCCAGCCAATTTAACGATCCCGGTACGAACACACTATTTAATGCACTATTAAACTTAATAAACGAAAAAGCAAATAAACAATGGACATCAAGTCTTCCTTCTGTCAAAAATGTAGAAAAGCAAAATTTAATTATACCTCCTGAACGTCGTTATTACTTACGAGAAATTAGTGAAACGGTTCGCCATTACCATAAAAAGGTCGAGGAACAAGCTGAAATAGCACGCCGCTTATATCAAATTGAAGGTTCAATCGAAACATTGAAGCAAAAAGAAGGAAATGAGGATGTGATAGCCTCATTAGAGACGTTGAAAAATCGTTTAGAAGAAAAGCTTACTCCAGAATCAAGAAAAATCCTTTCCTCTTGGGAAGAGTTAAAACATAAATATAATCAAGATGAATTTGTAACGGTCATACGCGGCAAAGAAATTCGCACGAAGCTCAAAACAAAATCATTATCAGGTTTAGACATTCCGAAAGTGGCGCTGCCAAAATATAAAGATTACGGAGAAATCCTGCGTTGGGTGTATAAAGAAAATGTCCCTGGTTCATTCCCTTATACAGCAGGAGTGTTCCCATTTAAGCGGGAGGGAGAGGATCCAAAACGTCAATTTGCAGGAGAAGGAACACCAGAACGAACGAATCGCAGATTCCATTATTTATCAAAAGAAGATTCAGCTAAGCGGTTAAGTACAGCCTTTGACTCTGTTACTTTATATGGCGAGGATCCTGATTATCGCCCTGACATCTACGGAAAAGTTGGGGAAAGTGGGGTAAGTGTTTGTACGTTAGACGATATGAAAAAGCTATATGATGGTTTTGATTTATGTGCACCAACGACTTCTGTTTCCATGACCATTAATGGACCAGCACCGATTATTTTAGCCATGTTTATGAACACGGCTATTGATCAGCAAGTGAAAAAGAAAGAGGCTGAACTGAATCGAACATTAACAAAAGAAGAGTACGAGGAAGTGAAAGCGTATACACTGCAAACGGTTCGCGGCACTGTTCAAGCAGATATTTTAAAAGAAGACCAAGGCCAAAACACATGTATTTTCTCAACCGAATTTGCCTTAAGAATGATGGGGGATATTCAAGAATATTTCATTGAAAATAAAGTGAGAAACTATTATTCTGTTTCCATTTCTGGCTATCATATTGCAGAGGCTGGCGCCAACCCAATTTCACAGCTAGCCTTTACGTTAGCAAACGGATTTACGTATGTTGAGTATTACTTAAGCCGCGGCATGCATATCGATGACTTTGCCCCAAATTTATCGTTTTTCTTTAGCAATGGGCTTGATCCAGAGTATACAGTCATTGGCCGTGTTGCAAGACGCATTTGGGCAACGGTGATGAAGGAAAAATACGGAGCAAATGAGCGAAGCCAAAAGCTCAAATACCATGTCCAAACGTCAGGACGTTCGCTTCATGCTCAAGAAATCGACTTCAATGATATTCGCACAACTCTTCAAGCGTTAATGGCCCTTCAAGACAACTGCAACTCTCTTCATACGAATGCTTATGATGAGGCGATTACGACACCGACAGAGGAGTCAGTACGAAGAGCGATGGCAATTCAGCTTATTATTACAAAAGAGCATGGTTTAATGAAAAATGAAAATCCACTGCAAGGATCGTTTATTATTGAAGAATTGACAGACCTTGTCGAAGAGGCTGTATTAAAGGAATTTGATCGAATTAATGAACGCGGTGGAGTGTTAGGTGCAATGGAGTCGCAATATCAACGCGGGAAGATCCAAGATGAATCGATGTATTATGAAATGAAAAAGCATTCTGGCGAACTTCCAATTATCGGTGTGAATACGTATTTAAATCCTAATCCACCAAAAGAGGAAGATGTTGATAATATGGAGCTTGCTCGGGCAACGAAGGAAGAAAAAGAAATACAAATTCAGAATTTACGAGAGTTCCAGAAAAAGCATCAGCATGAATGTCAAGAAGCTTTGGAAAGATTGAAGAAAACAGCTGTATCCGGCGGCAATATTTTCAAAGAACTAATGGAAACCGTCAAAGTTGCAAGCCTCGGACAAATTACGAAAGCCTTATATGAGGTAGGCGGCCAATATCGTCGAAATATGTAAAAAGTAATGAAGGGAGTGGTGTGTTTAAGCCCACTTCCCTTCTTTTTTCGAATCATGTAAAAATAAAATACATAAACATAAAAAAATAAGGCTGTTTTCGTAAACTTCTTGCTTTTCGACTCACACTAAAGTGTGACATAGCAAGCATGTCGTGTTTGGACAGTCGAAAAGCTATGATTGTAAAGTAGCAATCTTTTAGAAAAGAGCCAAAAATAAAAAACATTTACAAAGATTTTTTAAAATTAAAAGAAATAATGTGGCATAAAGCTGTCAATATTGTTTATAATGAATGGTATGCTAACATATTGTCCATAATTAAGGGATTGTTTTGCCTTTTTATACTGAACTTATCATTCCATTTTTTTCGATAGAATCAGCAAAGCAATCCCATCAACCAACATAGATGAAATTCCGAGAAAGGGAGTGCCAGACCTTGAGTTTAACGCAATATTCACCAGAGCAACTGAAGGAAATGTCGATGGTAGAAATTGCCTATCTCATTCTTTCTGAAAAAAAACAAGCGATTACTTTTAAAGAATTAATGGATGAAATTTCTCGCTTGCTCGATTTAACACAAGAACAAGTAGAAGATCGAATTGCTCAATTTTACACAGATATCAATATAGATGGTCGATTCATTTGTATTGGTGAAAATAACTGGGGCTTAAGAAGCTGGTATCCGTACGATCAAATTGAAGAAGAAACACAGCCAATGGTGAAAACGAAAAAGAAAAAAGCGAAAAAAGTTTATGATGATGATCTCGATATCGATGAAATCGATGATGATCTCGATTTTGATGAATTAGACGATTATGAAGAAGATGAAGAGGACTTTGATGATACAGAAGAAGATTTTGATGATGAATTAATAGATGATGATTACGACGACGTAGAAGACGATGATTTAGACGAAGACTTAGATCTTGATGATGAAGAAGAGGAGCTTTAAGAATCAGTCTTTCACGACCTCTCAATATGCAGACGATTATTGCGCCTAGAAAATGTTTTATTTAGATGATCAGTTGGTCCTGTGTAATCAAAGGGTTGACTTTCTCATTTTTCCTCGCTAATATTTTATTTGGGCTCTTTAAAAACGATGTTAATCAGCTCCCTTTCCATAGCGGAAGGGAGCTTTTTTATTTTTTAGAGAAAAGATTGTCTCTATGTTGTGAATAGCTTTTTACACAATATGACAATATGTGTGAAAGTTTTGGTAAACATTATAGGATAGAGTACATCGGGAGGGAAAATATATGACGAAGTATATTTTTGTAACCGGAGGAGTTGTATCTTCTTTAGGAAAAGGGATTACGGCTGCTTCATTAGGACGTTTATTAAAAAATCGCGGCTTAAATGTGACGATCCAAAAATTTGATCCTTACATTAATGTGGATCCAGGTACAATGAGTCCTTATCAACATGGGGAAGTGTTCGTAACGGATGATGGTGCCGAAACAGACCTTGACTTAGGCCACTATGAGCGTTTTATTGATATTAATTTGAATAAATACAGCAATGTCACAACAGGTAAAATTTATTCAGCTGTTTTGAAAAAGGAACGTCGTGGAGATTACTTAGGTGGGACGGTGCAAGTAATCCCACATATTACAAATGAAATTAAAGATCGTGTTTTCCGAGCTGGAAAAGAAACTAATGCGGATGTCGTTATTACAGAAATTGGCGGAACAGTTGGAGATATTGAGTCTTTGCCTTTCCTTGAAGCAATCCGACAAATTAAAAGTGATGTAGGGCGTAATAACGTTATGTATATTCATTGTACACTCGTGCCATATATTAAAGCGGCAGGAGAAATGAAAACGAAACCGACTCAGCATAGTGTGAAAGAGCTGCGTTCATTAGGAATTCAGCCGAATGTGATTGTCGTTCGTACAGAAATGCCGATTTCTCAAGAAATGAAAGATAAAATTGCCCTTTTCTGTGATATCGATCCGAAAGCTGTCATTGAAGCGCGCGATGCTGATACATTATACAGTGTTCCACTAGCACTACAAGAGCAAAATTTAGATCAAATCGTTTGTGAGCATTTGCAGCTTGAATGCGGCGAAGCGGATATGACCGAGTGGATTGAGCTAGTGAATAAAGTGCGCAATCTTTCGAAAAAAGTCCGCATCGCTCTCGTCGGAAAATATGTTGAGCTTCAAGACGCATATCTTTCTGTCGTAGAAGCCTTGCGCCATGCTGGTTATGCTTTTGATGCAGACGTAGAAATCGATTGGATTAATGCGGAGCATGTTACAAACGAAAACGTTCATGATTGCTTAAAGGACGCAGATGGTGTGCTTGTACCAGGTGGCTTTGGTGATCGTGGGGTTGAAGGGAAAATTGTGGCAGTGAAATATGCTCGTGAGCAAAAAATTCCTTTCCTCGGAATATGCTTAGGTATGCAGGTGGCATCGATTGAATTTGCGCGTAACGTCTTAGGATTAGAAGGAGCACATTCAGCGGAAATTGATCCAAACACAAAATATCCAATTATTGATTTATTACCTGAGCAAAAAGATGTAGAAGATCTCGGCGGAACATTGCGTCTTGGTTTATATCCTTGTAAGCTTGTGGAAGGAACGCGTGCGTTTGAAGCATATCAGGATGAAGTCATTTATGAACGCCATCGCCATCGCTATGAATTTAACAATGAATTCCGTCAGCAAATGGAAGATGCTGGATTCATTTTCTCAGGGACAAGTCCTGATGGTCGATTAGTCGAAATCATTGAATTAAAAGATCATCCTTGGTTCGTGGCGTCTCAATTCCATCCAGAATTTACATCTCGCCCAACGAGACCGCAGCCGTTGTTTAGAGACTTTATTCAAGCATCATTAAATAATGCTAGTCATTAAGGAATAGATAGGCTGTCCCTTAAGTGTTTGGCCTTACACGGAGGGGTCTGACACAGGGACAGCCTCTATTTATGATAAAGGATTGAATCACTTGTATGTTTCGAAATCACATCAAGCTCTCGGTTATCACACTTGCGGGGATCGAGGTGCAGCTAGATTGTAAAAGGTCCAGTTTGTACGCTGCGCGTCAAACGCCATGTGCTTACTCATCATATTCGCTTAAAATTTCTTTTAAAGTAAACGATAAACAATGATAAATATAAAGGGAAATCATAAGTGTTGGGAAGCCAATGCGACCGCCATCATCCGCTGGAATGAACGGCTTCTTTAGTTTCGTATCAATATGAATATCGACAAAATGAAGTAATGTGTCGCGGACTTCTTCTTGTGAAGCCGCTGATACTCCAACGATTTGCACCCCTTTAGCGGACAGTTTTTTGGCTATTTCTACGGCTTTTTCATCTGTGGAAAAACGGCTAAATAGTAAAACACGGTCAGTATTCGTTACGTGATCTAACTCTTTTAGGGCTTTTGCAAACGGGAAGGGCTCCGGACCGTTTAATGCTTCATCTAAAATACCAGCCATTTCATCAGCTCCGTATATATAAATAGAGCCTTCACCTATTGCCGCTTGGGCAAGCAGCCGGGCTCCATCTTCAATTGGAAATTCCTCTTGCTCCAAAATACGATTGAAGTATCCTATTAATTGGGTAGTGAATATTTTTAACATTTCTTCATTCGCTCTCCTTACTTCATAAGCAGTTTTAAAGGTATGTTATCATTATAGCTCGTTTTTGGAATGTAGCAAAAATTGTCGATAAACAACCAAAATAAAAGGAAGGAAATTCATTTTTCACAAAGAATATGTAAACTAGCAATGGAAAATTGTAGGTGTAAAAGCTACTTGCTTATCCTTCACGAACAAAAGAGCTGTTGATTGAAAAATGATCTTTCTTTTTTCAAGATTGTTTTCGCAAACTTTGTATCTATTCGACTGTCCATGAACCGAACAATGCATGTGGTCGGACAAATTACATTTGTCCGACAATCCCCTTCACGCTACACGCGTGGCATAGCAAGCGTACCGCTTGCCGGACAGTCGAAAAGCTAAAGTATAGTAATGCTGCAATCTTTTAGAAAAGAGCCATTTTCAATCTTTCTACGATCTATCGCACCTCTAATAGAGCAAGCAGTAGCTTTTTCGAATGGTTAATAGCAAAAATAACTAAAAATAAATAAGAGGTGTCAAATATGAAAGAAAAAATATTAATTGTGGATGATCAATACGGAATTCGAGTTTTGCTTAATGAAGTGTTTCAAAAAGAAGGATACCAAACATTTCAAGCAGCAAGCGGTTTCCAAGCACTAGATATTTTAGAAAAACATTCTCCTGACCTTGTTCTATTAGATATGAAAATTCCGGGAATGGACGGGATTGAAATTTTAAAGCGTATGAGGGTAGTCAATCCAGATATTCGCGTCATTATCATGACGGCATATGGAGAGCTTGATATGATTCAAGAGGCAAAGGATTTAGGAGCCCTTACTCATTTTCCAAAACCGTTTGATATTGATGATTTACGTCAAGCCGTTAAAAAGTATTTGCCTATCAAATCCAACTAAAATGTTTTCGATTTTAATGTTTTGTCAATTTTGATTCATTCGGATAAGTTGCCGAAATCCATATTAGTTGGTATTCTTATGTATATGAAAAGCTCGCCCTAATACATATGCAAGGTTTGTTCTAGTCAAGCTAGTTTATGGTAAGCTTTTCGGCTTTTTAAAATAGGCTACATAAGGAGGATTTTTTAGCATGCCTTTAGTATCAATGACAGAAATGCTAAATAAAGCAAAAGAAAACGGCTATGCAGTTGGTCAATTCAACCTAAACAACTTAGAATTTACTCAAGCCATTTTACAAGCTGCAGAAGAGGAAAAATCCCCCGTCATTTTAGGGGTTTCTGAGGGCGCTGGCCGCTATATGGGCGGTTTCAAAACGGTTGTGAATATGGTCAAAGGACTTATGGAAGAATACAACATAACCGTTCCTGTCGCCATTCATTTAGATCACGGATCAAGCTTTCAATCTTGTGCAAAAGCGATTCATGCTGGATTCACTTCTGTCATGATCGATGCATCACACCACCCATTTGAAGAAAACGTTGCGTTAACATCTAAAGTAGTTGAACTTGCTCATTTACACGGTGTATCTGTTGAAGCAGAGTTAGGAGTTGTAGGTGGACAAGAAGACGATGTTGTGGCCAACGGTATTATTTATGCAAATCCAGATGAGTGTGAAGAGCTTGTGAAACGTACTGGAATTGATTGCTTAGCACCTGCTTTAGGCTCCGTTCATGGTCCATACAAAGGAGAACCGAAATTAGGCTTTGTGGAAATGGAAGAAATCAGCAATCGTACAGGTGTCCCTCTTGTATTACACGGAGGAACAGGAATTCCAACGAAAGATATTCAAAAAGCCATTTCTTTAGGTACTGCTAAAATTAACGTCAATACAGAAAACCAAATGGCGTCTGCCAAACGTGTACGTGAAGTATTAGCTGAAAATCCAGATCTTTACGATCCAAGAAAATATTTAGGTCCTGCTCGTGAAGCCATTAAAGAAACAGTGATTGGAAAAATGCGTGAATTTGGTTCTTCTGGTAAGGCAGAATAATTGTTCTTGATCAAAAGAAAACGGAAATGCCGGCCATTTTGCTAAATATTGCCCACGTTCTGTGGGCAAATAGCGAAATGTCGATCCTAGCTCCCGCAAAACGAAATGCTTACCTCTCAAGAATTGAGTAGCACTTCAAAAGGTTTATTGACAGAAGAGAGCTAAGCGCTGTACCTAGATCAAAAAGAGTGAAACCGCTCTTTTGTATGAAAAGCAAATGGCGGTTTTATTTCTTGTATTTTCTAGAAAGCGATCACAATTTAGGAGGCCTATTTTATGTTATTTTTCATTGATACAGCAAATATTGACGAAATTAAAGAAGCACAGTCGCTTGGGGTATTATCTGGAGTGACAACAAATCCTAGTTTAGTAGCCAAAGAAAATGTTTCTTTTCATGACCGCCTACGTGAAATTACAAAGGTGGTTTCAGGATCTGTTAGCGCAGAAGTGATTTCAACTAAGGCGGAAGAGATGGTTGAAGAAGGAAAAGAATTAGCCAAAATCGCACCGAATATTACCATTAAAGTTCCAATGACTCCTGATGGGTTGAAAGCAGTTAAAATCTTTTCTGAACAAGGGATTCAAACAAATGTAACACTTATTTTCAGCGCCAACCAAGCCTTATTAGCCGCTCGTGCAGGGGCAACGTATGTATCACCATTTTTAGGTCGTTTAGATGATATTGGTCATAATGGACTAGATTTAATCTCAGAAATTGCTCAAATTTTTGACCTGCATGGAATTGAAACGGAAATTATTGCTGCATCCATCCGCCACCCACAACATGTAACAGAAGCTGCCCTCCGTGGTGCCCATATTGCAACAGTTCCTTATAAAGTTTTATGGCAATTATTTAAACATCCGTTAACAGATCAAGGAATTGAAAAATTTCTAGCTGACTGGAACAATGCAAATAAATAATTGATGAATGGATTGTTCCCAAACGAATAATGGGAACAATCCATTGTTTTGAAAGGTTCGTACATAAAAAATCTTGGATGCATAGTATGCTTCTTTCTTTGATTGGCAATTATTTTGAAAAAAGAGGTCATTTCAGCAAAATGAAGTTTATTAAAGAAAAAGCAGCGCTCGTTTTCTTTAATAAGCTCTGATAGAAGAAGGGAGACTACCATGGAAAAATTAAAAGTAGCAGGTGGTTATCCGTTAGAAGGCACGGTGAAAATTAGTGGAGCAAAAAACAGCGCAGTCGCACTAATACCCGCAACAATTTTAGCCGAATCCCCCGTTACGATTGAAGGGCTGCCGAACATTTCAGATGTTCAAATTTTAGGTGGATTACTAGAGGAGATTGGCGGTAAAATTACTTTTGAAAAGGATAAAATCATCGTCGATCCTTCTAATATGATTTCAATGCCTTTACCAAACGGAAAAGTCAAAAAACTAAGAGCCTCCTATTATTTAATGGGAGCGATGCTCGGCCGTTTTAAAAAAGCGGTTATTGGACTGCCTGGTGGCTGTCATCTTGGTCCGCGTCCGATTGATCAACATATTAAAGGGTTTGAAGCATTAGGTGCTACTGTTACAAATGAACAAGGAGCTATTTATTTACGGGCTGAAGAACTGAAGGGTGCGAGAATTTACCTCGATGTTGTAAGTGTAGGCGCAACTATTAACATTATGTTAGCTGCTGTGTTAGCTAAAGGACGGACAATTATAGAAAATGCTGCAAAAGAACCAGAAATTATTGATGTTGCTACTTTGCTTTCTAGTATGGGAGCAAAAATTAAAGGAGCTGGAACCGATGTCATCCGCATAGATGGAGTTGAGAAGCTTCATGGATGCCGCCATTCTATTATCCCTGACCGCATTGAAGCCGGTACGTATGTGATTATAGGGGCTTCAATGGCTAAAGAACTTATCGTAGATAATGTGATCCCGTTGCACTTAGAATCTTTGATTGCCAAGCTAAGGGAAATGGGGATCCATATTGAGACGAGCGATGATCAAATTTATATTGTTGGCCGTCAAAATGAATTAAAGCCAGTCGATATTAAAACACTTGTTTATCCTGGATTTCCAACGGACCTGCAGCAACCGTTTACGTCATTGTTAACAAAGGTAAATGGTACAAGTGTGATTACAGATACAATCTATTCTTCGCGATTCAAACATATTGATGAATTACGAAGAATGGGAGCAAACGTCAAAGTAGAAGGGCGTTCTGCTATTATTACAGGCCCGTCAAAGCTGCAAGGAGCAAAAGTAAAAGCAAGCGATCTCCGCGCTGGGGCTGCGTTAGTAGCCGCTGGATTAATGGCGGAAGGGGTCACAGAAATTACAGGTCTTGAACATATTGACCGCGGTTACAGTCATATAGAAGATAAGCTAAATGGTTTAGGTGCAAAAGTTTGGCGTGAAAAAATGACAGATAGAGAAATTGAACAAATACGAAATGCTTAATTGGAAAAATAGATCGGAATCACAGGTTATCGATCATATTTTTTTACAATGTTCTGTGGACAACTTAGGGGAGGAGCATGATTATGGAAAGAAGTTTAACGATGGAATTAGTACGTGTAACGGAAGCAGCTGCTCTTGCATCAGCACGATGGATGGGACGCGGTAAAAAAGATGAAGCGGACGGTGCAGCAACAGAGGCGATGCGGGATGTTTTTGACACGGTTCCAATGAAAGGGACGGTCGTTATTGGAGAAGGTGAGATGGATGAAGCGCCAATGCTTTATATCGGTGAGAAGCTAGGAACGGGTTACGGCCCACGTGTAGACGTAGCTGTTGACCCGCTTGAAGGGACAAACATTGTCGCATCAGGTGGCTGGAATGCACTTGCTGTCATTGCCGTTGCGGATCATGGAAATATGCTGCACGCTCCGGATATGTATATGGATAAAATCGCTGTCGGACCAGAGGCGGTTGGCTATATTGACATTGAAGCACCGATTATCGACAATTTAAAAGCGGTAGCAAAAGCGAAAAATAAAGACATTGAAGATGTCGTAGCAACGGTTTTAAATCGTGAACGCCATCAGCATATCATCCATCAATTACGCGAGGCTGGAGCACGCATTAAATTAATTAATGACGGCGATGTGGCAGGAGCTATCAATACAGCATTTGATCATACAGGTGTTGATATTTTGTTCGGTTCTGGAGGTGCTCCAGAAGGTGTTTTAGCAGCTGTTGCTTTAAAATGTTTAGGTGGGGAAATTCAAGGAAAACTTCTTCCGCAAAACGATCAAGAGTTAGAGCGCTGTAAAAAGATGGGCATTGATGTGAATAAAGTATTAAGAATGGAAGACTTAGTGAAAGGTGACGATGCCATTTTTGCTGCCACTGGTGTAACAGATGGGGAATTATTAAGAGGCGTTCAATTTAAAGGTTCAATCGGGACCACTCATTCTGTTGTTATGCGTGCAAAATCTGGCACAGTGAGATTTATTGATGGACGGCACTCATTAAAGAAAAAGCCAAATCTTGTCATTAAACCATGAAGCTTTGCTTAAGTTTTCATTAAAAGCGGGAGGTTTGATCTTCCGATTGCCTTTCGACTTTTAAGAATTGTTTAACATCTTTTTCAAAACAAACTTCTATCATTGGGATGAGGGGAAATTTACGTTTATCGCTTTTCCTCTAAAACAGCTCACCTCCTATCAAAAAGGATGACTAATGATATCAAAAATTGTTTATTTGTAAGGCTTTTGTCTAAAAGATTTTGCTTTACCACAGCTTTTCGACTGTCCAGGCAAGCGGCACGCTTGCTATGTCACACTTAGTGTGACGTGAACCGAACAAAAGGCGGTGGTCGGATAAAATTACATTTGTCCGACCACGTGCTTTGTTCGGTTCATGGACAGTCGAAAAGCAAAAAAGTTTACGAAAACAGCCATTTGTAAAAACCAAAAATATATTGCGAAAAGTAATAAAATACGGTAAAACTAAAGAGTCCATAAAAAGTATAAAGAGAAAAAGTCTGCTTATCTAAACTTCCTGCTTCCTTCCTTCTCTATCCATTTATCCATTTTCATTGATTGACAAGATAAATATGGGTGGAAATGACGATTCTTCGCATAAAACAATCAACAAATAAAGAGTGAGAAAAGTGTGGTGTGGTCATGAGTGAAATTTCGATTGCAACTCTGGAAAATATGAAATTAAAAGAGTTGTATGAGTTAGCAAGAGAATATAAAATTTCCTATTACAGTAAATTAACAAAAAAAGAGCTAATTTTTGCGATTTTAAAAGCGAATGCCGAACAAGAAGACCTTCTCTTTATGGAAGGTGTACTCGAAATTATTCAATCTGAAGGATTCGGTTTTTTACGTCCAATCAATTATTCTCCAAGTGCTGAGGATATTTATATTTCAGCTTCGCAAATTCGTCGATTTGACTTAAGAAACGGCGATAAAGTTTCAGGAAAAGTTCGACCTCCTAAAGAAAATGAACGATATTATGGATTACTGCACGTTGAGGCCGTAAACGGCGACGATCCTGAATCGGCGAAAGAAAGGGTTCACTTCCCTGCTTTAACCCCGTTATATCCAGATCGGCAAATGAAATTGGAGACAGATTCGTCTAATTTATCAACGAGAATCATGGATTTAATTGCACCTGTTGGTTTCGGGCAGCGCGGTTTAATTGTGGCTCCACCAAAGGCTGGAAAAACGATGCTATTAAAAGAAATAGCAAATAGCATTACGACAAACCATCCAGATGCGGAATTAATAGTCCTTTTAATTGATGAACGTCCTGAAGAGGTGACGGATATTGAACGCTCTGTCAAAGGAGATGTCGTAAGCTCAACGTTTGATGAGGTTCCAGAAAACCACATTAAAGTAGCGGAGCTCGTATTGGAGCGTGCGATGCGTTTAGTTGAGCATAAGCGCGATGTGGTCATCTTGATGGACTCCATTACTCGTCTTGCAAGGGCATATAACCTCGTCATTCCGCCAAGCGGACGGACTCTATCTGGCGGTATTGACCCAGCTGCCTTCCATCGACCGAAACGATTTTTTGGAGCTGCACGAAATATTGAAGAAGGCGGTAGCTTAACAATTTTAGCAACTGCACTAGTGGATACTGGATCGCGTATGGATGATGTTATTTATGAAGAATTTAAAGGAACAGGAAATATGGAGCTTCATCTTGACCGTTCGCTAGCAGAAAAGCGTATTTTCCCTGCAATTGATATTCGTCGTTCTGGCACTCGAAAGGAAGAGCTGTTAATTCCTAAAGATCATTTAGAAATGCTTTGGGCGATTCGAAAAACAATGTCTGACCAACCGGATTTTGCGGAACGGTTCTTAAAGAAATTACGTCAAACTAAGTCAAATGAAGAATTTTTTGAAATGCTTAAAGAAGAATGGAAAGCAACAGGAGTAGGAACGAAAGGTTTATAAGGAGATTTAACAATTTTTTTCGGTATCTTGCATTTCACGAAAAGGCTTGATATAATTTCATCATGTGTATTTCAGACATTGAAGCGTGATTTTCGATCACGTTTCTATAATAGATAACTCTGTTTCGAAATGATTCAGGGCGAAAAGGAGATGAATAGAATGAAACCAGGCATTCACCCAGAATACAAAAAGGTTTTGGTGAAATGTGCTTGCGGTAATGAATTCGAAAGCGGTTCTGTAAAAGATGAGGTGCGTGTTGAGATTTGTTCTGAATGCCATCCATTCTATACAGGACGTCAAAAATTTGCTACTGCAGCTGGACGTGTAGATAAATTTAACAAAAAATACGGCCTTAAATAATATTCAAACGGTTCAAAACAGGCAAGCTTCTACATCTTGCCTGTTTTTTTCACGTAAAAAGGGATCATTTAGCAAATCGTTTGGAAAACAGTAAAATATATAAGCGAATGGTAAAAGATGACGATCCATCCATCTTGCTCCCAATGGAAAGTAAAATGGCCGACAGCCAATGAAATTTACCCAAAAAATGAAAGATGCTCGTACAATTACATAAAGGATTTAAGCGAGAGAGCTAAAACCGAAAAGGAGTTGTCACCATGTATATAATGAACCAAAAGGGATGGCTTGAAATGATATGTGGCAGTATGTTCTCGGGTAAATCAGAAGAGCTCATTCGCCGAGTAAGACGAGCCCAATTGGCAAAACAGCAAGTATGTGTGTTTAAGCCTATCATTGATAACAGATATAGTGAGGAAGAAGTCGTCTCTCATAATGGAACATCCATTACATGCAAACCCATTTCCACATCAAGAGAGATTTTAGATTTTGTCAAAAAAGAAACAGAAGTCGTTGCAATTGATGAAGTTCAGTTTTTTGATGAAGGCATTATCGACGTTGTCTCATTTTTGGCCAATCAAGGACATCGTGTAATTGCTGCTGGATTAGATCAAGATTTCCGCGGCGAACCATTTGGACCAGTACCAGAATTAATGGCTATTGCAGAAATCGTGACAAAGCTTCATGCGGTTTGCTCCATATGTGGCTCACCAGCAAGCCGTACACAGCGCCTAATTAATGGAAAACCTGCCTCTTATCATGACCCTGTTATTCTTGTAGGTGCTGCGGAAACGTACGAAGCACGTTGCCGACACCATCATGAAGTACCGGGAAAGCCAAAAACATCGATGATGAATGAAACGATGAGTATCGTGAAAAATAAAGCGTGATCACCTGGCTATACGTTCTGCTTTTTATTGCCAATCATTTTGAAGAATGAACAAAAAAGAAAATCGGGCACCATAAGAAAGAGGAGGTGCCTCAGTTATTAAAAAAGAAATTTTTCAGACTGAATGAAAACGCTTGTCATTCGAGGCACGAGCCCGATGAGAAGCGGAGTTACCAAGTACGGTAATGAGCATTCGAAGAGGGCGAAGTAACAAAGAATGCAAGCGTTTGTCAACAGTCTGGGGCACCATAAGAAAGAGGAGGTGCCTTACATCATGAAAAAGTTGCTATTTTTTTGTATGGTGATCTTTTTGCTTTCAGGCTGTGGAGTAAAGCAGTATTCACAAAGCGATACGTTTGAGCAAGATCAAAATGGAATGAGACTCATGACAAAAGGGAACGTTCTACAAAACAATGATAACAATGTTGACTATTCAACACAAAATCCGTTAGTCGACATATCCAACAGCCCTCTCCATACAAATGAAGATCAAGAGCAAATAGAAAATGTCCTAGGAATGGAAAAAGGCTATTGGTTAGCATCTATGTGGACCAATGGAAAAAATGCTTGGATTACTGTTTATACTTCCAATAAAATGACAAGAGCAGAGATGAGGAAAAAGGAGCAGCAACTTCAGTATCAATTTAAGCAAGCGTTGCCACGATATGATATTCACGTAAACTTGCAATACAAAAAATAAACTCGTTCAAGCTTTTTGAGCGAGTTTTTTCGTTCACTCAGCAAACTCTCGGGTATTTACACTCCAAAGAAAATGGAGCTGATCAAACTTTTTCGCGGAGGTTTTGGAGATTGCTTTCTCTTTTCATCCAACACGTATACGTTTTCCTCCTGTTTCGGCTTCTGCTGTTCCGATTTCATGATTTTCATTTCTAGCTGTTCAATGCGTTTTTGTAATTCTTCCATTTCTTGTCGATGCTGCAAAAGCTGATAGGAGACAACATCATCCGCTTTTTGATTAACCATGAATTCAAGCTCTTGTAATTTTGACCAAATTTTCTCCGTGTCATCAGATGAAAACCGTTTAAGATTTTCATTACCATGTTCTTTTTTCATTGGAACGTTGACGGTTAGATCTTTCATCGATACACCATTTTGAATTTGCTTATGAATATCTTTTAGTAATTCGATATCTTCCTCGGCAAAAATGTAGTGTCCGAGTTCATTCCGCACCATTGGAAGCTTGAGCTGCTTAACCCAGCGTTGCACAGTTTTTGGCGACACTCCTATTTTTTTGGCAGCTGTTGTAGTGTTCATCTACATATCCTCCTTTGATCTTAACATTTAAGTAATCATATTCGTGACCAATCAATTTGTCCCTTCCTGTTTGACAAAACAAGTGGCCATTCGCCAAAGAAAGTAATGTTCGGAAAAGATTCATGGATAATCGACATCACCATCTCATTTGACAATATAGGAGGGGATGGGCTTGTTTGAAAAAATTTTTTCTCTTTTCACAAGCTTGACATAGCAAGCGTGTCACTTGCTTCAGACAGTCGAAAAGCTATAGTAAAGCAACAATCTTTGCGAAAAGAGCCTTTCACAATAAACGAACTTCATTTGCTTTTGACGGTTTTCCTCCCCTATACTATAATTATCATGTTATGGATTAAATTTGAGGTGAAGGCTCGTGTTAGATCGTTTACAAGCAGTCGAAGAACGCTACGAAAAATTAAATCAGCTTTTAATGGATCCAGATGTGGTAAATGATCCGAAAAAGCTTCGTGAATATTCAAAGGAACAATCTGAATTACAAGAAACGGTTGAAGTATACAGAGAGTATAAATCTGTGAAAGAGCAGATTGATGATGCGAAAGCGATGCTAGAAGAAAAACTTGATGCAGAAATGCGGGAAATGGTCAAAGAGGAGCTCGCTGATTTACAAAAACGAGAAGAAGAATTAGTAGAGCGTTTAAAAGTATTACTGCTCCCGAAAGATCCAAATGATGATAAAAACGTCATCATGGAAATCCGTGGTGCTGCAGGCGGGGAAGAGGCTGCATTATTTGCTGCAGATTTATATCGCATGTATAGCCGTTATGCTGAAGATAAGGGCTGGAAAACAGAAGTGATGGAGGCGAACAGCACAGGTACGGGTGGATATAAAGAAATCATTTTCATGATAACTGGTAAAGGTGCGTATTCACGGTTGAAATATGAGAGCGGTGCTCACCGTGTTCAGCGCGTTCCGGAAACGGAATCCGGCGGTCGGATCCATACTTCAACTGCAACGGTTGCCTGTCTGCCAGAAGCTGAAGAGGTTGAAGTGGAGATTCATGAAAAAGATATTCGTGTAGATACCTTTGCTTCAAGCGGACCGGGAGGACAAAGTGTTAATACAACGATGTCTGCTGTTCGTTTAACACACATCCCAACAGGAATCGTCGTTTCCTGCCAGGATGAAAAATCGCAAATCAAAAATAAAGAAAAGGCGATGAAAGTTTTACGTGCTCGTATTTATGATAAATATCAGCAGGAGGCACAGGCCGAGTATGATCAAACGAGAAAGATGGCTGTTGGTACAGGAGACCGCTCTGAACGGATTCGTACTTATAACTTCCCGCAAAACCGCGTAACTGACCACCGTATTGGCTTAACCATCCAAAAGCTTGATCAAATTTTAGAAGGGAAATTAGATGAAATCATTGATGCCCTAATTATGGAAGATCAAGCAAAAAAGCTAGAGCAAGCGGGGGAATAGCTGTGCCGCAAGTATTTGAAGCCCTTAAATGGGCTTCTTCTTTTTTACAAAATGCGGGAAGGGAAGAAAACGCTGCAGAGCTTTTAATTTGTCATCATTTACAGATGACACGTGCCCAGCTGCTCGCAAATATGCGAACATCGATCCGAGAAGAGGTTTGGCAGTCCTTTCAACATGATGTGTATAAACACGCCAGTGGGGTTCCTGTTCAATATTTAATCGGCTATGAACAGTTTTACGGCCGCTCCTTTATAGTGAATAAAGAAGTGTTAATTCCAAGGCCAGAAACAGAAGAATTAGTTTACGGAATTCTCGAGCGTACAAATGAGATATTTGCGAATGAAAAGGAAATCAACGTTGTAGATGTTGGGACCGGCAGCGGTGTCATCGCGATTACTCTTGCTCTTGAAAACGAACGGATGAACGTAACTGGAATTGATATTGCTTATGAGTCGCTAAAAGTGGCAAAAGAAAACAGTAAACGCTTAAATGCTTCCGTCCGCTTTATACAAGGTGATTTGCTTCAGCCATTCATCAAAGCAGGAGAAAAAGTTGATATAGTTGTGTCCAACCCGCCTTATATTCCAGATGAGGAAATTCTTTCGCTTTCTGCCGTCGTAAAGGATTTTGAACCGAAGCGAGCACTTGCTGGAGGTCCGGATGGGCTTCATTTTTACCGCCGCCTTGTGAAAGAAATTCCCTATGTGATCAAATCAAAAGCATTTATTGGTTTTGAAATTGGGCACGGCCAAGGAGCAGATGTTGCCAATATGATTGAGCAAGCGTTTCCGGAAGCGAAAGTCGAAATCGTAAATGATATAAATGGAAATGAGCGAATCGTGTTTGCTGCGCTTTAATCCCAAAAGGCTGTTTTGCTTGAGAAAGGCAGAACAGCCTTATTTTTCGGGCGTGTTCAATCATGCTTCATGTATTGAAAGATTATTTTATTCTATGATTTATCGAATCTATTTTTCTAGATTTTTAAAAATAGAAGGTTTAAGAAATCCTCACTCTGACCATAATGACGAATGAAGGGAGAGGGGATGAATGAAGAAACAAGCTTTAGTTCTTATTTATATTTTATTATTATTAATCGGCGGACTATTAACAGCTTTTGATTCACCGACAGAAGCGAGAGGAAATACAGGAGTGGTAGTCATTCCAAATGAGGCGATTCGACTTCGCATTTTAGCTAATAGTGATTCAGAAAAAGACCAGCAATTAAAACGGAAAATCCGTGATGCAATCAATGGTGAAGTAAGTACATGGGTGCAGGACGTAACATCCATCGATAAAGCTAGACAAATCATTCGCAAGCGGTTACCGGAAATTGAAACAATCGTCCAAACAGTATTAGAGGAAGAAAATCGTCAGCAATCTTTTACCGTTGATTTTAACAAAGTTCAATTTCCGACAAAGCTTTACGGAAACTATTTATATCCAGCAGGGAATTATGAAGCAATTTTAGTGACATTAGGCGAAGGGAAAGGAGCCAATTGGTGGTGTGTGTTATTTCCGCCATTATGCTTTCTCGATTTTTCCAATAGTGAAGCCGTTCGTGCCGAAGAGGCCAATCGTGATGATCAGGAATTAAATACTGAAAAAGAGTTGAAAGTTGTAGAAAAGCTTGTGACAAGAGAAGAAGAGAATTCTAGTCAAGTAGAAGTCAAATTTTTTTTAGTTGAGTGGTTTACGAATTTATTTTCGAAAAGCTAAAAATAGGGAATAAAACATTTGCCCTCTCATAGATTTATTACGAGATGAAGGTTGTACGTAAAGCGAGGGGAAGTCATGTTTTATTCGTTAAGAATGGCCGAACGTAAAGATTTAGAAGTGATGAAGCAATTTGTAGGGAAGGCTGGGATATCAACAGAGGGCTTCGAACAGATCATTGATCAATTTGTTCTTTTGGAAAGTGATGAACAAAACATTGTGGGCTGTCTTGGAATGGAATTAATTGGCCAAGATGGGCTGCTTCGGTCCCTTGTTATTTCTGATCAACTAAATCAAGCCCATCTTGCCGCTCTCTTAAAAAGTATTGATGCATTAAAGGAACGAAAAAAGGTTCGGAGCGTCTATTTAATGACAAACAAGCAAACATCTATTGAATTTTTAGAAATATTAGGCTTTCGACAAATAAATGTCGATCAATTGCCGGAGCATTTAAGCAATTGTCAACATGTAAAGCAAACACTTCAAAGTGACCATGCAACATTTATGGTAAAATAAGATAGGAATTGTGGGTAACAGTACTTACCCACAAAGTTATCCACTATTAACAGCAGCTTTATCCACAAATTGTGGATAAAGCTTGTTTATTTGGCAATTTTACCTTATCCTTCACAAAGGATAAACTATACTATGATTGGAATAGATGTGAATAAAGGAGTAGACATCGTAATGGATACAAAAATATGGGTTGTGGATCGTGTGGATAAAAATGTTGCCGCCACTTCGCCGCAAATCATAGAGGCAGCATCATATCTGAAGAAAGGAGAGGTTGTCGCTTTTCCGACAGAAACAGTCTATGGATTAGGGGCGAATGCAAGGTCGGATGATGCGGTGTTGAAAATATATGAGGCAAAAGGAAGACCAAGCGATAATCCGCTTATTGTCCACATTGCTGATTCAAAACAATTACAGGAATTTGTCCAAGAAATACCTGATTATGCGCAAAAATTAATAGAGCATTTTTGGCCGGGGCCGCTCACGCTCGTACTGCCGAAAAAAAATGGGTTATCCACATACGTAACAGCAGGTTTAGAAACCGTGGCTGTACGCATGCCGGCACATCCTGTCGCTCTTGCTTTGTTGAAAGCTTCCCAACTGCCGATTGCTGCCCCAAGTGCAAATCTTTCAGGAAAACCGAGTCCAACGTTAGCGAAGCATGTTGAGCAGGATTTAAAAGGACGTATTGCAGGAATTGTCGACGGTGGACCCACTGGTGTAGGAGTAGAGTCAACAGTAGTTGACTGTACAGAGGAAATTCCGGTGATTTTGCGACCTGGCGGTGTATCAAAAGAGGAGATAGAGGCTATCATTGGACAAGTCTGTTATGATCAAAATATATTAGATGAATCACAAAAGCCAAAATCACCAGGTATGAAATATACTCATTATGCACCAGATGCGCCATTAACGATTGTAGACGGCAGCCCAGAATTTTTACAGTCGTTTATTAATAGAGAAAAAAGAAATGGAAAACGTGTTGGCGTATTAACAACAGAAGAAAACAAGGATAAGTATGAGGCAGATCGAATCATTATATGTGGAAAAAGAAGTGATCTCAAAACCGTTGCCGCTCATTTGTATGATGCCTTGCGCAAATTTAATGAGGAACCACTAGATGTCTTATTTAGTGAATCCTTCCCGCGAGAAGGGGTTGGACAAGCGATTATGAATCGTTTATTAAAAGCTGCTGGACATAAAATCGTGGCACAATCAAGATTCGAATAGTTCTTTTCATTTTTATTGGCCAAATAAGTTGAAATTTTGTTCTACACTCAGCCGATTACTGGCCACATTGCATCGCATTTGCTTGTATGGGGAAGCAAAAATATATATACAACTGGGAGATTGAACTTATGGCTGACGAAAAAAAGACTCCCTATTTTTTCGACTGTCGAAAGAGAAGTCATAATCTCCTTTGGATACGCATACGTTGAATTAGGCGTGTCCAAGGAGGTTTTTTGATATTGGGAACATTTTCAACGTTATGGATCATGGCAATAGCTCTTGGAATGGATGCTTTTTCAGTCGGATTAGGCATGGGGCTTATTCGAATAAAACTTCGCCAAATCTTTCATATCGGAGTAACCATTGGCTTATTTCATATGATGATGCCTCTTTTGGGGATTATACTTGGAAGGCTGATGACACAAAAGCTAGGACAAGTAGCAACCTATACAGGAGGAAGCTTATTGCTTATTTTAGGAATTCAAATGATTTATGCTTCGTTTCGAAAGAATGAAACTCCTTTGATCACGCCAAGTGGTCTTGGTTTAATTCTTTTTTCATTAAGTGTAAGCCTTGACAGCTTTTCCGTTGGGTTAAGCCTTGGAATATATGGTACGGATATCGTTTCAACCATTTTCATGTTCGGCTTTGTCAGCATGGTGTTAACATGGTGCGGATTATTTATCGGAAAACGGGTGAAAAACTGGCTGGGCACTTATAGTGAAGGAATTGGCGGCTGTATTTTATTGGCGTTTGGAGTAAAATTATTGTTCTTATAATTACGCTAAAGCGTCTGTATTCACGCTTTTTTTTTGCGGCTGTTTACGTAAACTGTGTCGCTTGCCTGGACAGTTGAAAAGCTAAGGTTGTAAAGCAACAATCTTATAGAAAAGAGACTTTTTGGAAAATGGAAAAAATTTATGAAATCATAAGAGAACAATTTCACAAACGTTTTCATTGGATTATAATAATATAAGTAGATTTGTTATTTTTCACAAGTGTTGATTATCCATTATTTTACTTAAACATACAGAATCGTATGGCTGAACACAAGCTTTTCTGCCACATCCCTCGAACAAGAACGCCAGCGGGCAAATTCATTTGCCCGAAAAGCGTTCATTGTTCGAGAAGGGCATGCGTATAGCATGCCCAGTCGGTAAGCGATTCGCTTGCCGACTTCGGCAGAAAAGCTAGAAATAGAGCCATCCCAACTGGTTATTATTGGTTAATCAACACGCCTGGTTATTTTTTTCTTTACGAAATCTTTGAAGTAGCAGATGGAATGGCTGATCGTAATTGGAGCATAAAGGAGGCTGAAATGTGCAAAAAAATATATTGTTTGTTTGTACAGGAAATACGTGCCGAAGTCCGATGGCGGAAGCCCTTTTCAGACATCGATATAAAGATGAGGATATACATGTAAAGTCAGCGGGTGTGTTTGCAATGGATGGAAGTGATGCCTCAGATCATACGAAGGCAGTACTGGAAGAAAAGGGGATTGCAATGAACCATCGTTCTTCTCAGCTTACAGACGATTTAGTAAATTGGGCTTCTTACATATTGACGATGACAAAAAACCATAAAGAACTTGTTATTCATCATTTCCCTCATGCAAAAGAAAAAACATTTACACTGTCTGAATTTGTATCAGATCAAAATGAAGATATAACGGATATTATCGATCCATTTGGCGGGTCAGTTGACATTTACAGGAAAACATTTGCAGAATTAAGTGAGAAAATTGAAAAATTGATCATAAAATTGAAGGGAATCCAATAGGAGGGGAAATTGTGAACACCCGAAAACGATATAAATTTAGCCTCCAGCGCAAGCTTGTCTTATTTGTTGTGGCCCTTGCTTTAATCACCTATTCAACTAGCGCTTTTTTCATTTATATCATATATGATTTTGTGAAACAATATATTGCGGAAGCACCGTTTACGATCATCACGCTATCACTTGGAATTATTTGGTCAGGAATTTTGGCTTATTTTGCAGCATGGTTTATTACGAAGCCATTAGAACGACTTGAAAAATCGGCTATGGAAGCGGCGAATGGCAATATTAAAGACGATGTTCCGATCTTTAAAAGTGATGATGAAATTCGGGCGTTAAGTCTTGCTTTCAATGAAATGCTAGCCAATTTGCGAGACATGGTTCGCCAAATCGAAACAAATTTTAAACAGACAAATCAACAAGTTCAACATATTCATTTAGCGACAGAGGAAGCGGAAAAACAAGCTCAAAGTATTACATATAACATTCAAGAAATTTCATTAGGTGCTGATCAATCGGCAGCTTCGATCCAAGAAACGGCTGAAGCGGTTGAAGACGTTGTCAGTTTAGCAAGCAAAGTAGAGGCTGAAGCGAAAAAATCAGAGCAAATGTCAAATGAAATGGTTGAATCACTTGATCAAAGCAAAAAAGTATTTCATTCGTTAATTACAGGAATTCATACCTTAGCAGAAAAAAATGAACATTCTATTCAATTAGTACAGCGACTAGAAAATAATGCGAAACAGGTTGAAAAGATCGTATCACTTGTCGGAGATCTGGCCGATCAAACGAATTTGCTAGCTTTAAATGCTTCCATTGAGGCCGCAAGAGCAGGTGAACATGGAAAAGGATTTGCAGTAGTAGCCCAAGAAGTTCGTAAATTGGCAGATGAAAGTGCGAAAGCGGTTCAAGATATTTCATCATTAATTCAAAATATTCAAAATGAAGTGAATCGCGTTGTCGTTCAAATTCGTGAACAAGTTACAGTGGCACGAGATGAAGTGAAGAAGGGGAAGGAAAGTGAACGCAAGCTAGAGGAAATGGGTCATACGATATTAAAAGTAGCGGAAGCTGTCAAACAAATTAGTGATCTTGTAAAACAACAAATGGAGAGCATCCAACAAACAAGTGCTCAATCAGAGGAAGTAGCGGCTATCGCTGAAGAAACATCTGCCGGAGCGCAAGAGGTCACACGAGCCGTTGAAGATCAAACGAAAAATATCGAAAATATTAATGATTTAACAAAAATACTTGCCGAAAGCAGTGAACAGTTGAAAAAAACGATTGAACGCTTTACATATTAGATATAGGAGGTTATACGATGAAGGTTATTATTGCTTCAGACCATGGCGGGATGAAAATTCGTGAAGAAATTAAACAATTGTTAGAAGAGATGAATATTGAGTATGAAGATATCGGCTGTGAATGCGAGACATCCGTTGACTACCCGGATTATGCGCTCCCAGCAGCAGAACGTGTTGCCAACGGCGAATTTGACCGCGGCATTTTAATTTGTGGTACAGGTATCGGCATGTCTATCGCTGCCAATAAAGTGAAAGGCATCCGCTGTGCACTCGTTCATGATGTGTTTAGTGCAAAAGCAACTCGTGAGCACAATGATAGCAACATATTAGCAATGGGTGAACGTGTCATCGGTCCAGGCTTAGCAAGAGAAATTGCGAAAACATGGCTAACGACAGAATATGCTGGCGGTCGCCATGCAAGACGGATAGGAAAAATATCTGAATATGAACAGAAGCATCTGTAACGGAGGGGTGAAATGACGAAATTGCCAATTTGGAAAGAAGAGCTTTCCATTATCTTAAACGACTTCAAGCAGCAAGTATCTTTAAGAAAAGGTCAATTATTTGTCGTTGGCTGCAGCACAAGTGAGGTAATCGGTGAAAAAATTGGTACAGCTGGAGCAAAAGAAGTTGCTGAAATAATATATGACGAGTTGCAAAAGCTTCAAGCCGAAACAGGAATAGAGCTCGCTTTCCAATGCTGTGAACATTTAAATCGCGCTCTCGTTGTGGAACGGGCTACCGCACTAAAGCGAAACGATGAAATCGTCTCCGTCATCCCTGTCCCGAAAGCGGGCGGTTCCATGGCATCATATGCATTTCAACAAATGAACGATCCGGTCGTCGTTGAATTTATTCGTGCAGATCATGGCATCGATATAGGCGACACGTTTATCGGCATGCATTTAAAGCATGTTGCTGTCCCAGTTCGATGTTCTAAAAATAAAGTCGGCCATGCACATGTTACACTAGCGACAACAAGACCGAAACTTATTGGCGGTGCACGAGCAGTTTATGAACGTACGGAAAGGACAGAGTCTTGCACATGAATGAAACGCAAAATGCTACGAATGATGATGGCATTTTGCGTTTCTATTTTCGCTTTTAGTTTAAGGCTTTTTTCTAAAAGATTGTTGCTTTACTATATGATCGCTTTTCGACTGTCAAGCAAGCGAAACGCTTGCTATGTCACGCGTGTAGCGTGACGTGAACCGAACAATTCTCTAAGAAGCTGAGACTTTTCATATGGAAATTTGTTTTGCCATTGTTTGAATCATGCTACAATGAATCGTGAAAAGCAAAAATTTTTGGATCATTCTTTAAAATGATCTGAAATGAATATAAAGCAGTGCCATAATTTTTTAAGACAAGCCTGCTGCCATTCACAGATAACATTAAAGGAGGAACTCATTGATGAAACACATTCAAAGCCAGGATCCGCAAGTATTTGCAGCCATTCAAAACGAGTTAAAACGCCAGCGTACGAAAATTGAATTAATTGCATCAGAAAACTTTGTAAGTGAAGCGGTAATGGAAGCACAAGGTTCCGTGTTAACCAATAAATATGCTGAAGGATATCCAGGCCGTCGTTATTACGGAGGTTGTGAATACGTAGACGTCGCTGAAAATATTGCCCGTGACCGTGCGAAGGAAATTTTTGGAGCAGAACATGTAAACGTTCAGCCGCATTCTGGTTCGCAAGCAAATATGGCCGTTTACTATGCCGTGTTAGAGCATGGCGACACCGTTTTAGGAATGAATCTTTCCCATGGCGGTCATTTAACACACGGAAGCCCGGTAAACTTTAGCGGTATTCAGTTCAATTTCGTCGAATATGGCGTCGATCAAGAAACGCATTTGATTGATTACGAGGATGTACGAGCTAAAGCGCTTGAACATAAGCCGAAATTAATTGTTGCAGGGGCTAGTGCTTACCCGCGTGAAATTGATTTCAAAAAGTTTCGTGAAATTGCCGATGAAGTTGGCGCATATTTAATGGTCGACATGGCTCATATTGCCGGACTTGTCGCTGCAGGACTTCATCAAAATCCAGTTCCATATGCTCATTTTGTCACAACGACTACTCATAAAACGTTAAGAGGTCCACGCGGTGGAATGATTTTATGCAAAGAAGAATTCGCTAAAAAAATTGATAAATTTATTTTCCCTGGTATTCAAGGTGGGCCATTAATGCACGTTATTGCAGCTAAGGCAGTTGCTTTAGGTGAGGTGCTGCAAGACGACTTTAAACAATATGCGAAAAATATCATTGACAATGCGAAACGTTTAGCCGAAAAGTTAAAAGAAGAAGGCCTAAACTTAGTATCTGGCGGAACGGATAATCACTTAATTTTACTTGATGTGCGCAATTTAAACCTTACTGGTAAAATTGCTGAAAAAGTGCTAGATGAAATCGGTATTACTGTTAATAAAAATACGATTCCATATGATCCAGAATCTCCATTTGTCACAAGTGGCATTCGCATCGGTACAGCAGCTGTCACGAGCCGCGGATTTAGATTAGAAGAAATGGATGAAATTGGTTCAATTATGGCTTTTGCCCTAAAAAATCATGAAAATGAAGAAAAATTAGCAGAAGCGAAAAGTCGTGTTGAGGCATTAACGGAAAAATTCCCTCTTTACCCTAATCTATAATTCTGATTCGGTAACCGAGCACCTTCCGATTTGGGAGGTGCTTTTTTTATCATATCAGAATTTCGAAGGAATAAACCCTTTTATATAGTAATGGATGTCTAGCGAAAGACGCCCAGCGACTAGTGAACTTCCCTCTCCTCCTTCCGATAAGTCAACATCGACGCTTTCGCTCTTCGTGTTTCCTTTATCTCATGTGGAGCGGTCCAGTTCATACGCCGCTAAGCGGGGAGCTTTGAGCTTTTCTTATTGGTTTGATAAAAGGGACAGAAAAAACATTTTTTTGACAAAACATGCAACACCCTTTTCTTTTGTTGAAACTCTTTTCTTTTTTCAGTAAAATCAATTGAGGTGCAAAAGTGTAAAGGAGTTGTGAACTGTGGGGAAAGTGTATGTGTTTGATCACCCGTTAATTCAGCACAAATTAACGTATATTCGTGATAAAAATACGGGAACGAAGGAATTCCGTGAATTAGTAGAAGAAATTGCTACATTGATGGCATTTGAAATCACACGTGATTTACCGTTGCAGGAAGTTGAGGTGGAAACACCTGTAAGCAAAGCGACATCAAAGGTTTTATCCGGGAAAAAGCTTGGCATTATCCCGATATTACGGGCTGGACTTGGCATGGTTGATGGTATTTTAAAGCTGATTCCAGCAGCAAAAGTGGGTCATGTCGGGCTTTATCGCGACCCTGAAACGTTAAAGCCAGTAGAATATTATGTTAAGCTTCCTTCCGATGTAGAAGAGCGTGAATTAATTGTTGTCGATCCAATGCTTGCAACAGGTGGATCAGCTGTTGAAGCGATTCATTCTTTAAAGAAGCGAGGAGCGAAAAACATCCGCTTTATGTGTTTAGTTGCTGCACCACAAGGCGTTGAAGCGATGCAAAAAGCACATCCAGATGTCGATATTTATATTGCTGCATTAGATGAAAAATTAAATGATCATGGATATATTGTTCCTGGACTTGGCGATGCAGGAGACCGCTTATTCGGAACGAAGTAGACGTGATGCCCCATAAATGTTAGACCTCACGCGCCTTGTTGTGGAGTCTGACAATCCCGCATGTTTTTTTTGGCTCTATTCTAAAAGATTGTTGCTTTACCATAGCTTTTCGACTGTCCAGGCAAGCGATGCGCTTGCAACGTGCTTTGTTCGGTTCATGGACAGTCGAAAAGCAACAAAGTTTACGAAAACAGCCTTATTTTTCGATTCCCTCTTTTTCCTTCTGCTTTCCCTTTTTTATTTCCCTCATCAGTTATGAAAAAGGAAAAAACGAGCAAAATAACCATTGAGGTGAGATGATGGGTCACTCGTTAAAATGCTCTTTTATCATATTGATTATCATGCTGATGCTGCCAGTTTATTCACCATTGGCCGCAGTAATGTATCCGGATCGCCCTATGCTTCCAAATGATCAGCTTCAAAAAGAAACGATGATCATCGTTGTGGACGAAAGAAGCTTTTCAAAAGCGAAGAGAATGTTAAAAGAACGTTATCCTGATATCGAGATACGACAACAATATCAAACAGCGTTCTACGGTTTTTCGGTTGAAGGTCGAAAAAGAGATTTGCAGTCGCTATTAAATGAGCCATTCATATTACATGCAAGCCCTGTTTCAACCTACGAGCCGAACATCGAGGAAAGTGTGCCATTTATTGGCGGGGAAAGGATTCGCGGATATTTTAACGAAAAGGGCGAACGGCTAACAGGAAAAGGAATCAAAATTGCGGTGATTGATACAGGGATCGATTATCATCACCCTGATTTACGCCGCAATTATAAAGGAGGCTACGATTTTGTTGACGGAGACCGACATCCGATGGAGGCTACCGAAAAGAATGGCGCCACCATTCACGGAACACATGTTGCTGGAATTATTGCAGCAAATGGAAAATTGACGGGTATGTCTCCAGATGCGTCTATTATTGTTTATCGTGCCCTTGGACCAAATGGATATGGTACATCAGAGCAAGTGATATCAGCTATTGAACAAGCGATTATCGATCAAGTGGATATTATCAATCTATCGCTAGGCAATCGTGTCAATAGTCCTGATTGGCCGACAAGCTTAGCGTTAAATCAAGCCGTTAAAAAAGGAATTATTGCTGTCGTTTCCAGTGGGAATTCCGGGCCTAAAACTTGGACGGTTGGTTCGCCAGGTACAGCTAGTAAAGCAATTTCTGTAGGGGCATCGACCCCGCCAATAGAAGTGCCTTACGTAACTTTATCAGGATATCATAAACAAATTCCTATTTTACCTATGCATGGATCGGCAAAATGGGACTTAGAAGGGACGGAAAATATCGTTTACGCAAAGCTTGGAGAAGATGTAGATTTTCCTAAAAATGTACGCGGAAAGATCGTGCTAGTGAAACGGGGAAAGCTTTCGTTCACAGAAAAGGCGTTAAATGCCGAAAAAAAAGGTGCAAAAGCGCTGCTCATCTATAACAATGTTTCCGGAAATTTTGCCGGACAATTAGAAAGAGAAGTTCACATACCAGTAGCTTCGATTTCCAAAAAAGACGGAGAGTGGCTCAGAAAGCATATCGACAACAAAGCATGGCTGAAAACCGTTTATCAAAAAGAAGAAGATACATTGGCCGAATTTAGTTCACGTGGACCTGTCACGACAACATGGGAGATTAAGCCAGATGTAGTAGCTCCAGGGGTTGAGATTGATAGTACAATTCCAAATGGGTATTTAGCTCTAAATGGTACAAGTATGGCAGCACCACATGTGGCCGGAGCTTGTGCTTTAATTAAACAAGCTCATCCGGACTGGAATCCTGTTCAAGTAAAAGCTGCGTTAATGAATACGGCTAAACCAATAACAAGACGCGATGGAAAGCCACTCCGCTCATATGAACAAGGGGCAGGGAGGATAGATGTTGTGAAAGCGATTCAGACAAATGTGTTAATATATCCTTCCTCTATTACCTTTGGACAAATTTATTCAACCGAACCAAGAATGCAAAAACAGGTTCGATTGACATTAGATAATCAATCTGAAAATGAAAGAAAGTTCACCTTTTTACAGCCTGAACATCGCAATGGCATTCAATGGAAGCTCCCGAAAACGGTTCAAGTTCCGCCAAAGCAAAAAAGGAATGTCGTTATATCAGTTGATATGACACCAAGCTTATTTAAAAATGGAATATATGATGGCTATGTACATGTTCAATCTGGAGAACAAACGATTCGTATTCCTTATTTGTTTGTTGTCAATGAACCAGATTATCCGCGTCTAATGGGGTTTGAATTTGGTTTAGCAGATGCGGAAAATACCTTTCATTATGAACTATATTTGCCAGGTGGTGCAGAAGAATTTGGTATTGCTTTATACGACCCAGATACTTTGCGCTTTATTTCCTTTTTAGATTGGCAGCGCAATGTTCCGAGGGGACTGCGGGAGAAGAATGTAAATATCAAAACATTAAATGTACCAAAAGGAATCTATAAAGCGGTCATTTTTGCGAAAAAAGGGAAAAAAGAAGATAAGATTGAAACAGAATTAAGTCTTAATCCTGAAATATTAAAAAACGAGTAATATTTTGTGAAAAAAATGTGAACAAATTGTGTAGTCCTTGTCGAATTGTGAAACTTTTCTCATGAAAGAGATTGACATTAAAGTATGCCTATTGTATGCTAAACGGGGAATGAGATGATAAGGTTTTCAAAACCTATTTATATCGCAAAAACCCAGAAAAATCCTTATATTTAAAATATTGTGAGGATTCTATTTCTATGAGACCAAAACAACGCCATCCGCTCCAAGCAATGGCTTTAATGTCCGCTATTCTATCACAATTAGTAGGTTCAACACTTATCGGTATTTTCGCAGGTAGATGGCTGGACAATAAATTTCATACTGTACCTTTATTTTTAATCATTGGCCTTCTAATTGGACTAGCAGCTGGAATTTACTCTATGTTTAAACTCGTTCATCATTTATTCTCAGGAGATTGAGAGCATCCATGTATCAATATAACAATTTATGGACTAGAAGCAGGAAATACATATTGTATTTGCTTGCTGGTTACGTTTTGGGGTGGGGGTTTACTCCGTATCAAACGATTTTCCTCGGACTGATCCTTGGCACTAGCTTTAGCCTCTATAATTTATGGTTATTGATTCGCAAATCAAAACAATTCCAAAAAGCAATGGAAGAGGGTCGAGCTGCGCGTTCTATCGGAACTATTTCAAGAATGGCTATAGCAGGATTGGCGGTATTAATAGCACTGAAATTCCCTGAATATTTTCATTTATTTAGCGTGATTATTGGATTAATGACAATGTATGTTGTCATTATGATAGATTACATTTTTTATATTCGCGGACAAGCTTGGGAAGAGAGGTGAAATCTGTTGGGTCACGAAGCGCCGATTGTAGAACTTTTCGGTCTATACTTTAATTTAGCAAACATCTTAATGATTACGATCACCAGTGTTATTGTCTTCATCATTGCTGTATTATCAGCCCGATCTTTATCCATGTATCCTACTGGATTGCAAAACTTTATGGAATGGGTTATGGATTTTGTCAAGAATATTATTAGCAGTACGATGGATTGGAAAACGGGTGGTCGCTTCCTAACATTAGGAATGACGCTTATTATGTACATTTTTGTGGCAAATATGCTAGGGCTCCCTTTTTCCGTCGTCGTTGGAAAAGAGCTATGGTGGAAATCGCCTACTGCAGACCCTACTATTACATTAACTTTAGCGATTATGGTTGTAGCCCTTACTCATTACTATGGCATTAAGCTCAAAGGGGCTAGCGAATATGGTCGTGATTTCTTAAGACCGCTTCCATTCTTATTTCCTCTTAAGATTATCGAGGAATTTGCTAACACATTAACGCTTGGTCTCCGTCTTTACGGTAACATCTTTGCCGGGGAGATTTTACTTGGACTACTTGCTGGACTTGCAACAAATGGATATGCACATAGTATAGCCAGCGGTATTATTGGTACGATTGTTGCTGCCGTACCAATGATTGCATGGCAGGCTTTTAGTATATTTGTTGGTGCTATCCAAGCCTTTATTTTCACAATGTTAACAATGGTTTATATGGCACACAAGGTGAGTCATGACCATTAATGTATATACTTTTAAGCTTTCATGCTTTACATTTCATTTTGAAAAAAATAATTTTCTAAAATAAAAGGAGGACATTTGCTCATGAATTTATTAGCAGCTGCAATTGCAATTGGTTTAGCGGCACTAGGTGCTGGTATTGGTAACGGTCTTATCGTATCTCGTACAGTAGAAGGAATCGCGCGTCAACCAGAGGCTCGCGGAATGCTACAAACTACAATGTTCATCGGGGTTGCGCTAGTTGAGGCGATTCCGATCATCGCGGTTGTTATCGCATTTATGGTATTTGGAGCATAATATAAGGACAAACTTTTAGGTTTCAAAGCTTTTTAATGGCGAAGATCATAAAAAGAGCTTCGCCATTCCTTTATGTTAATCTTGTCAAAAACTAAAAAATAATGATTTCGTTCTTAATTTATATACGTTGGATTTAAATGGTGATGGAACTCTTGAAGGGAGTGAAAATAGCCGTGTTAACATTTGACCTTGCTCTTGGAGCAGCTGGAGGCCCCTTTAATGGCGGAGATATTTTATTCCAGCTTATCATGATGTTAATCTTGTTAGCATTGCTAAGAAAATATGCTTTCGGTCCACTAATGGGTGTCATGAAGCAGCGTGAAGAACACATTGCTAATGAAATTCGCTCTGCAGAAGAAAAGCATGAGGAAGCGAAAAAGCTTATACAAGAGCAGCGTGAGCTATTGAAAAAAGCTCGTCAAGAATCTCAAGAGCTTGTTGAACATGCGAAAAAGCTTGGTGAAAAGCAAAAAGAAGAGATTATTCAAGCGGCTCGTGCTGAAGCTGAACGTTTAAAAGAAGCTGCCAAAAAAGAAATCGAGCAAGAAAAAGAGCAGGCTGTTGCTCAGTTGCGTGAACAAGTCGCTTCATTGTCTGTCTTAATCGCATCGAAAGTCATTGAGAAAGAATTAAACGATGCCGAGCAAGAAAAACTGATCAACGACTATATTAAAGAGGTAGGAGAACAATTATGACAGGTGGAGTCGTGGCAAAGCGATATGCTCTAGCTCTTTTTCAAATCGCAAAAGAAAAAGAGAGCGTTGATCAGTTTGCAGAAGAATTGCGTGTCGTAAAGCATGTTTTTACAGAAAATAGCGATCTACTGCAGGTGCTTGCTCACCCTAAAGTATCGCTAGAAAATAAAAAGGCGATGTTAAAAGAAGCTTTTGCATCCTTAACAACGGAAGTTTTAAACACTCTTCTTTTACTCGTTGAGAACAAACGCATCAACATTGTGAATGAGCTTCAAGATTGCTATGTACAATTAGCGAATGAAGAACAAGGAACTGAAGATGCGAAAGTATATTCTGTTCGTCCATTAAAAGACGAAGAACTTAAGGCTCTTTCCGAAGTTTTTGCCAAAAAAATCGGAAAACAGTCGCTGCGTCTTGAAAATATCATCGATCAAAGCCTCATCGGTGGCATTAAGCTCCGCATCGGCAATCGAATTTACGATGGCAGTGTAAGCGGAAAGCTAGAACGTATAGAACGTGAATTAGTAGCGAAAAGTTCGTAGATAGGGGTGAAACTCATGAGCATCAAAGCGGAAGAGATTAGCGCACTGATAAAAAAGCAAATTGAAAACTATCAGTCTGAAATTCAAGTTAGTGATGTAGGTACTGTTATTCAAGTCGGTGACGGTATTGCACGTGCTCATGGCCTTGATAACGTAATGGCTGGTGAGCTTGTTGAGTTCTCAAACGGCGTTATGGGTATGGCCCAAAACTTAGAAGAAAATAACGTCGGTATCGTCATTTTAGGACCTTACAAAGATATTCGTGAAGGCGACGAAGTTCGTCGTACTGGACGTATTATGGAGGTTCCTGTCGGTGAAGAATTAATTGGACGTGTTGTAAACCCATTAGGTCAACCGGTTGACGGTTTAGGTCCAATCGAAACAACAAAAACTCGTCCAGTCGAAAGCCCAGCACCTGGTGTAATGGATCGTAAATCAGTCCATGAACCATTACAAACAGGTATAAAAGCGATTGACTCATTAATTCCAATCGGTCGGGGTCAGCGTGAGCTAATTATCGGCGACCGTCAAACAGGTAAAACACAAATTGCAATTGATACCATTTTAAATCAAAAAGATCAAAACATGATCTGCATTTATGTTGCGATCGGACAAAAAGAATCTACGGTTCGTAACGTAGTTGAAACTCTTCGTAAACACGGTGCATTAGAATACACAATCGTTGTTACAGCGTCCGCTTCTCAGCCTGCTCCATTATTATTCTTAGCTCCGTATGCAGGTGTAACAATGGGTGAATACTTCATGTACAATGGTCAACATGTGCTTGTTGTTTATGATGATTTATCTAAACAAGCCGCAGCTTACCGTGAACTTTCACTATTATTACGTCGTCCTCCAGGCCGTGAAGCATTCCCAGGGGATGTATTCTACTTACACTCCCGACTACTTGAGCGTGCGGCAAAGCTAAGCGATGCAAAAGGCGGCGGTTCATTAACGGCATTACCATTCGTTGAAACACAAGCTGGCGACATTTCAGCTTACATTCCAACAAACGTTATTTCTATTACAGATGGACAAATCTTCTTGCAATCTGATTTATTTTTCTCAGGTGTACGCCCTGCGGTAAACGCTGGTCTTTCCGTATCCCGTGTCGGTGGTGCGGCGCAAATTAAAGCGATGAAGAAGGTTTCAGGTACACTGCGCCTTGACTTGGCAGCATACCGTGAATTAGAAGCATTCGCACAATTTGGTTCAGACCTCGATAAAGCGACGCAAGCAAAATTGAACCGTGGTGCTCGTACAGTTGAGGTACTTAAACAAGGCATTAACAAACCAATTCCAGTTGAAAAACAAGTTATGATTCTTTACACATTAACAAAAGGATTTTTAGATGATATTCCAGTAGAAGATATTCGTCGTTTTGAGGAAGAATTTTATGTGTATTTAGACCAAAACGAAAAAGAGCTTCTTGAAGAAATCCGTACAACTGGAAATCTTCCTGATGATGAAAAAATGGAAAAAGCGATTACTGGCTTTAAAAAGACATTTGTTGTTACTGAATAATCATGGTTGTGAAAAGCTGCTTAGTCCGCTTTTCACAGCCATCCAATAAAATGATTCGGCTATTTTTCAATAAAGGTGGTGAAAACCTTTGGCATCTTTACGCGATATAAAATCGAGAATCACCTCAACGAAAAAAACAAGCCAGATTACAAAAGCAATGGAAATGGTTTCTGCTGCTAAATTAAATCGTGCAGAAAACACGGCAAAAGCTTTTGTTCCATATATGGAAAAAATTCAAGAGGTTGTTGCAAACATCGCGCTAGGCAGCACGGATGTTAGTCACCCGATGTTAGAAAAGCGTCCAGTAAAGAAAACGGCATATTTAGTCATTACATCTGATCGTGGTCTTGCAGGTGCATTTAACAGCAACGTGCTGCGAACCGTTTATCAAACAATTCAAAAACGCCATCAATCGAAAGATGAGTATACCATTGTGGCAATCGGAAAAATCGGTCGGGACTTTTTCCAAAAACGTGAAATGCCGATTATTGAACAAATTGTCGGTATAAGTGATGAAATAACCTTTGCGGACATAAAAGACATTGCCTTTAAAACGGTTCAACTGTTTGCAGATGGCCAAGTAGATGAAATTTATATGTATTACAACCATTATGTAAGCGCCATTCAACAGGATGTAACGGAGAAAAAGCTTTTACCGTTAACGGATATTGCTGCAAACAAAAAAATGACTTCTTATGAATTTGAGCCGGCACAGGAAGAAATATTGAAAGTACTCCTTCCGCAATATGCTGAAAGCTTAATTTATGGTGCGCTATTAGATAGTAAAGCAAGTGAGCATGCAGCACGTATGACAGCCATGAAAAATGCAACGGACAATGCGAAAGAGCTTATTAGTACTCTTACGCTTTCTTATAACCGTGCACGCCAAGCAGCGATTACGCAAGAAATTACAGAAATTGTTGGCGGTGCAGCAGCACTCGAATAGTCATACTTTTGAAAGTTAGTTAGGAGGGAAAGCGAACATGAAAGGACGCGTTACTCAAGTTATGGGTCCAGTTGTAGACGTGAAATTCGAAAGTGGACACTTGCCAGAAATCTACAATGCCCTAAAAATTTCTCACAAAGCGCGTAATGAAAATGAAGTCGATATTGACTTAACTTTAGAAGTTGCCCTTCATTTAGGTGACGATACAGTTCGTACGATTGCGATGGCTTCTACTGATGGTGTGACACGTGGTATGGAAGTGGAGGATACAGGTGCTCCTATTTCTGTACCAGTTGGTGACGTAACATTAGGTCGTGTATTTAACGTACTTGGTGATAATATCGATCTTGATGAGCCAATTCCAGCAGATGCTCGTCGTGATCCTATCCATAAACCTGCTCCAAGTTTTGAGCAGCTTTCAACAGAAGTTGAAATACTTGAAACAGGGATTAAAGTTGTTGACCTCCTTGCTCCATATATTAAAGGTGGAAAAATCGGTCTATTTGGCGGTGCCGGAGTAGGTAAAACGGTATTAATTCAAGAGCTTATTAACAACATCGCCCAAGAGCACGGTGGTATTTCCGTATTTGCAGGTGTAGGTGAACGTACTCGTGAAGGAAACGACCTATACTTTGAAATGAAAGATTCTGGGGTCATTAACAAAACAGCGATGGTATTTGGACAAATGAACGAACCGCCTGGAGCACGTATGCGCGTTGCCTTAACAGGTTTAACAATGGCGGAATACTTCCGTGACGAACAAGGTCAAGACGTGTTATTCTTTATCGACAACATCTTCCGTTTCACACAGGCTGGTTCTGAGGTATCAGCGTTGCTTGGCCGTATGCCGTCTGCCGTTGGTTACCAGCCAACTCTTGCAACAGAAATGGGTCAATTACAGGAGCGTATTACATCTACTAACGTAGGTTCCGTAACATCGATCCAAGCGATTTATGTACCTGCGGACGACTATACAGACCCAGCTCCAGCAACAACGTTTGCACACTTAGATGCAACGACAAACCTTGAGCGTAAGCTTTCTGAGATGGGTATTTACCCAGCAGTGGATCCGCTTGCGTCTACATCCCGCGCCCTTTCACCAGAGATTGTTGGTGAAGAGCATTACAACGTAGCTCGCCAAGTCCAGGCTACTTTACAGCGTTATAAAGAATTGCAAGACATTATCGCAATCCTTGGTATGGACGAGCTTTCAGATGAAGATAAGCTTGTTGTACACCGTGCACGCCGTATTCAATTCTTCTTATCACAAAACTTCCACGTAGCAGAACAGTTTACTGGACAACCTGGTTCTTATGTACCAGTAAAAGAAACTGTGCGTGGATTTAAAGAGATTCTTGAAGGTAAATATGACCACATTCCGGAAGATGCGTTCCGTCTAGTAGGCCGCATTGAAGACGTGCTTGAAAAAGCGAAGGAAATGGGTGTAGAAGTTTAATTTTGGGACCTAGGAGGAGGAGCAAAATATGAAGACAGTACAAGTGAATGTCGTCACTCCCGATGGCCCAGTTTACGATGCAGAAGTTGAAATGGTAAGTGCCAAAGCTCAAAGCGGTGAGCTCGGAATTTTACCAGGTCATATTCCAATGGTGGCTCCTCTAGCGATTGGAGCGGTTCGCCTGAAAAAAGGAAGCAGCACGGAACTCGTGGCTGTTAGCGGAGGCTTTTTAGAGGTACGACCTGATAAAGTCACGATTTTGGCACAAGCAGCTGAAAAAGCAGAAAATATCGATGTTGCTCGTGCGAAAGCAGCGAAGGAGCGTGCAGAACGCCGCCTTCGTAAAAAGACAGACGACATTGATTTCAAACGTGCACAACTTGCACTTCAACGTGCCATCAACCGATTAAATGTAGCAAATCATAAATATTAACAAGAAGAAGGACCAGAGGTAATGACCTATGGTCCTTTATTTCACGTTAAAAAAGCGTCACCGTAAAGACCAAAGATACATAACATGTGCGAGCAAGACAATAGGCGGCAAATCGACGCAGCTTGGGAGCTGTTACAAAATGTGTGTTATGACATGCCACCATTTCGCTAGAAAGCTATTATAACATGTGTGTTCGCGTTACTTTTCTTTTGTCACTCCTAAATATATAGGGTGAAAGGAAACAGTTCTTTTCCTCCATTATTGATATAAAAATGATGTGACAGAGTACGTTTTAAGGAGGAACGGATTGAAAAATACGTCAAGATGGGAAGGGGTGGTAGGATGATTGCTCTAGGTCAACAAGCGATAATTAGTATGACTTCACATATAGTGTTTATCATTATTACATGGTATGCTCTACAAGGTTTACATATTGAGGCCATCATTCGAAAAGGTCGTGTATTTGAGGCTAGATTGCTATTAATATTATTAACCATTGCTATTGGTTCTACAGTCAGCAATTTTTTCCTTGATTTATTATTTTGGTCTCGCCAAACTCCATACTTATTTTCATAAAAAACGAATCTTTGTCTAATATTGACGACTTTTTCCACGTATAGGCACTTCGGATCCGGCAAAAATTTTAATAAGGAGAGGAAGTGTCGGAAATGAAGAAAAAAAGTGTGATAGCGTACTTATTTATGATTGTTTTAACCATCATCATTATGGGGAAAGAAACGATGATTGGAGCGATGAGTGATGAAACAAATGTAAAAAAAATCGTAGAAGGTTTACAATCTGAAAATATTGAGGTTGATGAATGGTCTCTTTACGTAAAGCACCCCCTGACTGTTGATTCTGAAAATATTCCCAATGAAGTGAAACGTTTACAGCGTGAATTTCGTCAATTTATATGGGTTGAAGAGCGTAAAGGGGATGTGATCAAATGGATTGGAAAACATAAACATAAAGGCTTGCACATGAATGAAACACTTCAAATTGTAACCACCCGCATAAATCACCACTCGCAATCGTATATTCTATATCAGGCTTCTATAAAGGGTTGGCATGAAAAAAATTGGGGAGAAATCAATCATTATTTCAAAAATGAAATTTTAAGTAAATTTAAAGGAAATTATACGATTTTCACTTGTGTAAAAGGTTATACAAGTGATAAGATGAAAAGTGTTTTGCATTTAAAAGCAGATAGAATATTAGACAAATTTCGAGCGAAATCGATTGAATCGTTAACAGAGTCCGATTTTATTTCAATATCTGGTTATACACCAAAATGGGACTCAACGATTCCTACAAAAAATGGAAATATGAATATTCAAATAGCGCTAAGAAGCGCAGGATTGGGCGGAAAAACGACCGTAATAGTTGGAACACCAATCATAACGACTGAATATTAATATAGAGAAATTGGGACGCGGAGGGGAATACCTTGGAAAAAATCATCGTCCGCGGCGGTCGAAAGTTAAACGGTACAGTAAAAGTAGAAGGTGCCAAAAATGCCGTTTTACCTGTTATCGCTGCATCATTATTAGCTACAAAAGGAAAAAGTGTAATCTGTGATGTACCTGCGCTCTCCGATGTTTATACCATTAATGAAGTACTTCGCCATTTAGGAGCAGAAGTAACATTTACAGGAAATCAAGTGATGGTCGATGCATCTAGAGAGCTTTTAGCTGAAGCACCATTCGAATATGTAAGGAAAATGCGTGCATCTGTATTAGTAATGGGACCGCTCCTCGCTCGCAAAGGTCGTGCTCGTGTTGCATTGCCAGGCGGTTGCGCTATAGGTTCACGCCCGATTGATCAGCATTTAAAGGGATTTGAAGCGATGGGAGCTTCAATTAAGGTAGGTAATGGTTTTATTGACGCGGAAGTAAATGGAAGGCTCCGCGGTTCGAAAATATATTTAGATTTCCCAAGCGTTGGTGCGACGGAAAATATCGTGATGGCGGCTGCGCTAGCCGAAGGAACAACCATTATTGAGAATTGTGCTAAAGAGCCAGAAATTGTTGATTTAGCGAATTATATTAATTCGATGGGTGGAAAGATTCGTGGTGCTGGTACAGAGACTATTCGGATTGAAGGTGTAGATTACTTGCAAGGTACTCAGCATACCATTATTCCAGATCGAATTGAAGCAGGAACATTTATGGTTGCAGCAGCTATAACAGGTGGTAATGTTCTAATTAAAGGCGCAGTACCTGAGCATCTTACATCATTGATTGCTAAAATGGAGGAAATGGGTGTAACGATTATAGAGGAAGAAGACGGTTTACGGGTCATAGGTCCAGATGAATTAAAAGCAGTGGACCTAAAAACGATGCCACACCCTGGTTTCCCTACCGATATGCAGTCGCAAATGATGGCGCTTTTGCTCTGTGCTAACGGTACGAGTATGATTACAGAGACAGTCTTTGAGAACCGTTTCATGCATGTAGAAGAATTTCGCCGTATGAATGGTGATATTAAAATTGAGGGACGCTCTGTGATCATTAATGGACCTGTAAATTTACAAGGCGCAGAAGTCGCTGCTACCGATTTACGAGCGGCCGCTGCTTTAATTTTAGCTGGGTTAGTTGCTGAAGGTTATACTAGAGTTACCGAACTAAAGCATTTAGATCGCGGATATGTCGATTTCCACAAGAAGCTAAAAGCTTTAGGCGCTGACATTGATCGCGTGAAAGAAGAACAGATAACCATTCAAGAACAAAAAACCGTTACCGATTTAAATGCATAATGTCTAAAAAGTTAAAGTCTCGCACAAGAGGCTTTAACTTTTTTTACATAGCAAGCGTGTCGCTTGCCTGGACAGTCGAAAAGCTATGGTTGTAAAGCAACAATCTTTTAGAAAAGAGCCTTTTACATACAGCTCTCGTTATTTGAAATACAGCACGGTTATAAAGTCCCCATCAAAACGGGCTTTTATACATTTCATAATATGTAAACGTTTTCAAAAATATGTTTTTCATATATTATTTGGAGTTCGGAGAGAAACCTAGAGATTATGGGCGGAAACCGAGAGATTAATGGCGGAAACCGAGAGATTAATGGCTGGAACCGAGAGATTAGTGCATGGAACCGAGAGAATAAGGGCGGAAACCGAGAGATTAATGGCTGGAACCGAGAGAATAAGGGCTGGAACCGAGAGAATAATGGCTGGAACCGAGAGATAAAGGTGCGAAACTGAAAGATTAAAGTCCGAATCGATAGATAAATGCGCAAAACCGAGAAATAAAGCGCCGTAATCGAGAGAAAAGCTCTCTAAAGCGTGCGATAAAGTTTCGAAATCAATATAAGAGCTATGCGAAGAAAGGCTAACCCACTTTCACTTTGTCCAAAACAGCCTTCAAAAAGACACGCGACTCACTGTACGGAAGTGCTTGTCTTCAAATTCATTAGATACAGTCATAAAAGGTTGTCCACATAAATAGACTGTACTAAAGGTTATTCAATAAGAATGGGGGCTATAAAATGAAGCAATTGAAGACGTTCACACTGATTTTTGCAGCTTTTTTTATCGTTATTCTCATGGTGCCGAGCTTACTAGTGGCCCCATTTATTCAAAAGACGACAGGTGTATTAGGAGAAGAATTGCAAAAACAAGGGCAAGAAGAGGCTGTTTTAGGTGATTCGCCAATCTCTGTTCCTGTCTATCGAGCTCAAGAAAAAGTGATTCAAGAAATTCCCCTCGAAGAGTATGTTGTAGGAGTTGTTGCTTCAGAAATGCCAGCGGATTTTGAGTTAGAAGCATTAAAAGCTCAAGCATTAGCAGCTAGAACTTATATAGTGAAACAATTGTTAAATGAAAAAAATATCGGTGCTCCTAAAGGTTCTGTCGTCACGGATACTGAAATTCATCAAGTATATAAAAGTAAAGAAGAATTGAAGAAAATATGGGGATCTGACTACAAGTGGAAAATAAATAAAATTACAGAAGCCGTTGCCGATACGAAAGGACAAATTTTAACATACGATAATCAGCCGATTGACGCATCTTTTTTCTCTACAAGCAACGGCTATACCGAAAATTCTGAAGCGTATTGGTCAGATTCACTTCCTTATTTAAAAAGTGTTGAAAGTCCATGGGATGTAAATTCTCCTAAATTTTATGATCGCAAAGTGTTCACTGTGAAAGAGTTTGAACAAAAGCTTGGTGTTCAAATTGGTGAAGATGGATCAGTTGGAAAAGTCATTTCCCGTACACCAGGAAAGAGAGTAGCAATAGTTGAAATAAATGGAAAAAAGTTAACGGGACGGGAAATAAGAGAAAAGCTTGACTTGAAATCAACCGATTTCTCATGGGAATTAAAAGGAGATAAAATTATCGTTACAACAAAGGGATATGGTCATGGAATCGGAATGAGTCAATATGGAGCAAACTTTATGGCTGAAGAAGGGAAAAATTATAAAGATATCGTGACCTATTACTATAAAGGAATTGAGGTCTCCACAGCCGATCAATTTTTAACCAAATATATGGCAAAGCAATAATTTCTTAAAAGGGTTCTACCCAACAACACAATAGAAAAGGAATTGGCCCATTTCACCAATTCCTTTTTTATTGCTTGTCGACAACATTGTTCATAGTTGGTTTTTTGTCTAGTTCTGGGCGTTAGCGGCTAGCAAACTTCCCATTTCATCTGTACGATAAGTCAACATCGACTCAACGATCGCCTGAGTTTCCTTTATCTCATGCGGAGCAGTCCAGTTCATACGCCGCTAAGCGGGGCGCTTGCGCTTTTCCTATATGTCGCTTTTCTAAAATATATTTGCTTTACTATAGCTTTTCAACTGTGAACCGAACAAAGAACGTAGTCGGACAAATCACATTTGTCCGACAATCGTTTCACACTACATGCGTGACATAGCAAGCGTGCTGCCTGCCTATGACAGTCGAAACGGAAACAGCCTTCAATAAAATACGTATTTCCTTTCACGTTGTTTTTAACCTTTCAACCGAGAAAGTAGCTGGAAGAATTGATAAAAGCGTCCATTTCTTTTTTGAAAATACCACACTTTCATCATATAAAATGAAACCGCTACTCCAATCGTATCTTTTACAAAATCAATGAATGTGGATGACCTTGATGGAACAAAAGCTTGATGAATTTCGTCGATAAGTCCATATAAAACGGAAATCAATGCAGCCACCATACTTGTTTTTGCAGTTAACTTTTGCTGTACTGCCAGCATCAACACAAAAAACCAATACAATAGACCAAATTCTACTAGGTGCAAAGATTCCTTTAAAACATCGTCAAACGGAAACGGTGTTTCAATAACCGCATCTGCTGGTTGACTCGATAAATACCAAATAAAACCCATATAAATGAAAGGAAGAACGGTGATAACTGAAACGGCCAATGATCTCATGTTTAAGCTCCTTTCAAGAAATGATGTATGAAAGCCACGCTAATAGCAAAAACTAAATACAAATTTTTTACTTTTCATGTATAGAATCTCTCAAACTTGTTCAGAATGGTTGCTGAGGTGATGAACAATGAGAGAGGAAGAAAAGAAACGTACTTCTCAAGGCTCTAAATTTCAGCAGTTTTTCAGAAAAAGATGGGTTTTTCCAGCGATATATTTACTAAGTGCTACAGTTATTTTAACAGCGGTTCTTTGGTATCAAGCCGTTCGCAACGATGTATCTGAACAGTCAATGGATTCTACAGACGTATCCTATCATGATGAACCATCTGTTGAAGTAAACCGCTCTGTAGAGAATTTTAAAATGCCAGCTATTGATCCAGATGCTGTCCAAGTTGTGACAAAATTTTATGATTTCGAGGCATCAGCAGAAGATCAAGAAGCAGCACTCGTTTTTTATAATAATACGTACCACCCAAATCAAGGAATTGACATTGCAAGAGAAGATGGGAAGCCATTTGAAGTGGTTGCCTCTTTAAGCGGTACAGTTACAAAGGCTGAAAAAGATCCAATATTAGGTCATGTCATTGAAATTGAGCATGATGACAACCTTGTGACAATTTATCAATCACTTTCTGAATTAAAAGTAAAACAAGGAGATAAAGTAGAACAAGGTCAAGTAATCGGACAAGCTGGAAAAAACCAATTTAATGCGGAAGCTGGCGTTCATGCCCACTTTGAAATTCGCAAAGATGGGAAAGCATATAATCCATTAAACTATATGGAAAAACCAATGACAAGTTTAACTGAACAAACTGCAGCAGATGGAGCATCTGATGAAGAGAATTTAATGGAAGAAAATGAAACAACTCCATCAGAAGAAAATTTAACAGAGGAAAAAGAGACAACTCCATCAGAAGAGAAGCAGCCAACAAATGAAGAAAATTCTAATCCAAATGAAAATGAACCAGAAGCATCTCTCCATTCAAAAAATTCATAATAAAGGAAGACAATGAGTCTACTCGGGCAAGGGTAGACTATTTTTTTGTTGTCATGGATGTTGATGTTGCTCTAAATTTTCGGTGACAATCGGATAGCTCGAATTTTACACCACGATTGTTATATCACAAAATATACATATTTACGTGTTGTCGTTTTAGAGGCTTTTAATAAGAAAAAATATGCAGAAAATGATTAAAAATTTTTTAGAAACTATTTTTTTTCATTCTGTTGACGAAAATAGGGGAGTTGATATAATAGTAAATGTTAGAAAATTTTAAAAAATTTTAAAGTTTAGAAGGAGGGGATTATTTAGAAATTTTAAAGTAGGAGGTTGTTATGATTGCTATTTTTCATGATTGCCCTAATTGGTTTCAGTCTATTTTTTACTTTGCGCTTTAAAAAACCTCAATTTTTACTAATTCCTGTCCTATCTCTACTAGTTTACTTCATCATTGAAATTGCATTAGTTCCTGCACCGTTTCTAGAAACTCTGAAATTCATTTTTAGTCTATCATAATAGGTTGAGAAAGGGTGGCTCATTTGGAAAAACTAGACAAACATGTAGCCGATAAGTATTTTAAAGAACGCATCATGTATACGATTTTGTATTTAATTATATGGTTTCTTGTGTCCTTTGTAATGGTAGCGCTTGCAGAACCGTTAAGCAACTATACCTTTATCGGTTTCCCGCTCCATTATTACATGGGAGCACAAGGGTCCATACTCGCCTTTATCATTTTATTATTTGTGAATGCAAAAGTTAGCGATCTTATTGATCGAAAATACGGTATTGACGAGGAAGTAAATAAAAAAATAAGTCATGGAAAAGTATTAGATCATTAATAGAGTTTTTGTTGTATCAATAAAGACTCGAAATAAAGTCTATAAAGTATGGGCCAAAGGGGGAAAATCCGAATATGGATGCTCAATTTCTAGTGTCTTTATCGATCATTTTATTAACGTTTGCTATTTATATTGGTATTGCTGTCTATAATAAAGCTCGTGCAACGTCAGATTTCTATGTTGCCGGACGTGGTGTTCCGCCGGTTTTTAACGGTATGGCGATTGGTGCAGACTGGATGAGCGCTGCGTCATTTATTGGAATGGCAGGTACGGTGATGATATTAGGTTACGACGGTTTAGCTTATATAATGGGGTGGACAGGCGGATATTTGCTTTTAACCTTTTTATTAGCGCCGCAGCTGAGGAAATTCGGGCGATATACTGTACCAGAGTTTATCGGTGACCGCTATGAAAGTCATACAGCAAGAATCATTGCGGCAATCTGTACAATTATTATTAGTTTTACGTATTCAATCGGCCAACTATCTGGCTCTGGCGTCGTCATTGGACGTTTATTTGAAATTGATGCTAAAATCGGTACGATGATTGGTGTCGTTTTAATTGCCTTTTACGCAGCTTTTGGCGGGATGAAAGGAATTACTTGGACCCAAGTAGCCCAATATATTATTTTAATTATCGCCTATTTAATTCCAGTTATTTTTATGTCCCTTCAAATAACTGGTAATCCTGTACCGTGGCTTTCATATGGTCACATTATTAACGAAATGGGAGAAATTGATCGCCAGCTAGGAATTTCAGAATATTTTGCTCCATTTACAAGCAGTACAAAGTGGCAGTTTCTTGCTTTATTATTTACTTTGATGGCTGGAACAGCAGGCTTACCTCACGTCATCGTTCGTTTTTATACCGTATCAACGATGAAAGCAGCACGCTGGTCTGGTGCTTGGGCGTTATTATTTATCGGCTTGCTTTACTTATCAGCACCTGCATATGCAGCATTTTCACGTTTCATTCTTTTAAAAAATGTTGTCAACCAGCCTATTGATGCACTCCCTGCTTGGACAAAGCCTTGGGTCGATACAGGCAAGCTTCAGCTGGCAGATAGCAATGGAGACGGTATTTTACAATGGAAAGAAATGATTATTTCCAATGATATTGTTGTTATGGCAACACCAGAGATAGCGAATCTTGGCATGTTTGTCATCGGTTTGGTGGCAGCTGGAGCAATGGCAGCAGCTTTATCAACGGCAGGAGGGCTAATGATTGCCATATCCTCATCTTTTGCTCATGATATTTACTACCGTGTATTAAACCCGAAGGCAACGGAAGAAAATCGTTTAGCAGTCGCACGGATTTCCATTATTGCGGCAACTGTTTTAGCAGGATTAATTGCCTTAAATCCGCCAGGCGTTATTACGCAAATAGTTGCTTGGGCCTTTGCGCTTGCATCAGGGACATTTTTCCCGGCGCTCGTTCTCGGTGTTTGGTGGAAACGTTCAAATAAATATGGTGTCATATCGGGAATGGTCGTCGGTTTAATTGTCACTTTATCCTATATTTTTGCAGCTAAATATGGCGGCTTTACGATTGCTGGCATTATAGATACAGGTGCTGGTATTTTTGGAGCTGCTTCGTCATTTTTAACAAACATTATTGTCTCGCTGGCAACAGCTGCACCGTCTAAGAAAGTTCAAGAGGAAGTCATCAACTTACGCTATCCAGAACAAATGGTATATAAAGACGGAGATGTTTATTTAACAAAATAAACGACAATAGGGGTAGAAATGAAAGCGGTTTCTACCTCTGTTTTTTTGGTATTACGCATGAAGTCACGTCTAGCTCCGGGAGTTAGCAGCTTTCAACTTCGTACGATTCCGTCATACATTTCCTTTATCTCCTACATGAAAAAGCGGGGCTAGGAGGTGTCAGACGCACTGTGATTTTGTTCAGGCCCCTTTTCTGTTCCTCAAGTTTTTTTCCTTTCCTCTTTTCGATTCGACAAATTTCCCGGAAAATAAATGGTTTTCGCATAACGGATAGGAAAAGTTTCAAGGTTAGAAAATGAAAAAAATATGGAATATTTCCTTGTCCCTCTTGACTTTTCAAGCATATATTCTCAACCAAGCTAATAAAATGTTACAAACCTAACAAAGAGAGAGTGTTTGAGGTGAGGGATCGTGAGCATAGATGATCATCGCAGTAAAGAAAGCATCCTAATATTCAACATCCTTGATATGGTGCTAAATATTAGATATGCGAGTCTCATTTCACACTTCTCACATCCATATTAGGGAGGTCGAGTGGTGTGCACGATTACATCAAAGAACGCACAATCAAGATTGGAAAGTATATCGTGGAGACGAAAAAAACAGTTCGCGTGATTGCGAAAGAATTTGGTGTATCAAAAAGTACAGTTCATAAAGATTTAACAGAACGATTACCTGAAATTAATCCCGAGCTTGCCAATGAAGTGAAACGAATATTGGATTATCATAAATCCATTCGTCACTTGCGTGGTGGGGAAGCGACAAAACTAAAATATAAAAAAGAAGATACAAAAAAAGAAGAAACGATCAAGTAATGTGACTCCTCTCGCCAATCGACATTTTGACAACAAATTATGACAAAAACATCCTTTTTTACGAAATATATGCTACAATATTTAATTGGGACATGATTTGGAAAATGGCGATTGATTGGCAAGGAGGATCCTAATAAAGATGTTTGCGAGAGATATAGGTATTGATTTAGGGACGGCCAATGTCCTGATTCATGTAAAAGGTAAAGGTATTGTATTAAATGAACCTTCCGTTGTAGCTCTTGACAAAAATACGGGAAAGGTTTTAGCGGTCGGTGAAGAAGCAAGACGTATGGTAGGTCGTACACCTGGTAATATTGTTGCGATTCGGCCGTTAAAAGATGGGGTCATTGCTGACTTTGAAGTAACAGAAGCCATGCTGAAGCATTTTATTAACAAATTAAATGTAAAAGGTATTTTATCAAAACCACGTGTATTAATTTGCTGTCCAACAAACATTACCTCTGTAGAAAGAAAGGCGATAAAAGAAGCTGCTGAAAAAAGCGGCGGTAAACAAGTTTATTTGGAAGAAGAGCCAAAAGTCGCAGCAATTGGTGCTGGTATGGATATTTTTCAGCCTAGCGGGAATATGGTTGTCGATATTGGCGGTGGTACGACAGATGTTGCCGTTCTGTCAATGGGTGATATTGTCACCGCCTCTTCCATTAAAGTCGCTGGGGACAAGTTTGATCTTGAAATTCTAAATTATATTAAACGTGAATACAAGCTTTTAATCGGCGAGCGTACGGCAGAAGATATTAAAATTAAAGTAGCGACAGTATTCCCAGGTGCACGAAATGAAGAAATTGATATTCGTGGGCGGGATATGGTCACAGGATTGCCTCGTACGATTACGATTAAATCGGTTGAAATTGAACAAGCACTACGGGAACCTGCAGATGCGATTGTCCAAGCGGCTAAAAACGTACTAGAGAAAACTCCGCCAGAGCTTTCCGCTGATATTATCGACCACGGGGTGATCCTTACTGGCGGCGGTGCATTATTAAACGGAATCGACCAATTGTTAGCCGAAGAATTAAAAGTCCCTGTTTTCGTTGCAGAAGATCCGCTTCACTGTGTTGCCGTTGGAACGGGCATTATGCTTGAAAACATGGACAAGCTTCCGAAAAGGAAATTGATCTAAACAAGATTAAGAGAGGCTGTCTAAAAAGTGATGCGGCAGCAAGATGGTAAGTCTCTAAAATGAAGCAAGTGGAGAAAAACGAGTTGTTTTTCTCCACTTGTATTTTTATCTGAAAGCAGCTAGCGGATGCTGGCTGCTTTCAGAAAGTTGTGGGCTAATGCCACAATCCTTCAGATAATTTATAAATCTCTGTAGGGCACTTTTTTATGAATAAGGATAAGGGTTTTGCCCTGCTGATTGTTGGTTTTGGCGGCGAACTTCGTTTACGTTTGTTTGACTTGGTGTACCTTGCAATGGGTTAAAGGACGGGTTCGCATTCATTTGAAAAGAGCTTGGTTGATTTTGAATATTGGCTTGTGGCTGATTTGGAATATTCGTTTGTGGTTGGTATTGATTTTGATATTGAGCTTGGTTTAAGTTTTGAAATTGATTTTGGTTTAAATTCTGGTATGGATTTTGGTATTGATTAACTTGTCCAAGATTTGACTGCAATTGCTTCCCGATATTTTGAATTTGTTGCAGGCTTTGTACAGCTTGTTGCTCTTTTTTCCCAAATTCTTGAGCTTGCTGTTGTGTCATTTGGTTTGTCTGAAAAGCTTGATTAGCGTTTTGCTCTTCTTGTTGTTTAAGTGTTTGAGCAATTTGATGAATTTGTTGAAGAGCTTGCTGTGCTTGATTTGTTAACTGTTGAATTCGATATGGCACCATTTGTTCCTCCCTGTCATGTATTGTTTACATATCATAGACTATCCTCACGTGTCCTCTTTAAACGAAGAAAAGATTACCATTTCTCTAGATTTGTACGATACGAATAAGATCAGCTCGTAAACCTTCATTCAATTTCCGTTTGAGGACTTAGGATCAAATCGATTTTCGAATAAGCAGTTTTTTAATGTCTGTTTTCGTAAACTTTGTTGCTTTTCGACTGGCCATGAGCCGAACAAAGCACGTGGTCGGATAAATTATATTTGTCTGACCGTCGACTTTTGTTCGGTTCACATCACGCTACACGCGTGACATAGCAAGCGTATCGCTTGCCTGACAGTCGAAAAGCTATCGTATAGTAAAGCAACAATCTTTTAGAAAAAGAGCCTTTTTAAAAGAAATTTACAGGATGGTAATGAGAATTGAAGAAAAGTCCTTTATAATAAAAAATAAGGGAATATTGTCGGAATTTAGGGAACGAGGTGAATATATGCTACGAGGTTTTTATACAGCAGCGTCTGGAATGTTGGCACAAGAGCGGAGAGCCGATGTATTGTCGAATAATATCGCAAATGCGAATACACCTGGCTATAAAGCGGAACAGGATACGCTTCGTGCTTTTCCGGAAATGCTTTTGTCTTATATTGAAGCGAATCAGCATGGCCGTGTTGCACAAAAGGAAATCGGTTCATTAAATACAGGTGCGTATGTACAAGAACTGATACCTCTCTATACACAAGGAGATATTCGTGAAACGAATTTGCCAAGTGATCTCGCCTTAGTGGAGAAAGAAGTGCCAGTATTTGCTGAAACGAATGTAAAGGGAGTTTTATTTTACGCTGTCGAGACGCCGGAAGGACAAATCAAATATACACGGAACGGGCATTTTACTTTAGATCCAAATGGCCGCTTAACGCTTGGGGGAAATACCGTTTTAGCAACAACAGGACAACCTATTGTGATCAATAGCCCGGAGTATGAAATCAAAGCAGATGGTCAAGTATATGTCGATGGCGAGCCAACTGGTCAGCAAATCGACGTGCGCTTTGCTGAAGATGTGCGCATCTTAGTGCGTGAAGGCAACGATTTGTATCGAACAGCTGATGACAGCGTATTGCCGAGTGCAGTAGGTAATGCTCTTATTAATTATGAATTAAAGCAGGGCTATTTAGAAAACGCAAATGTTGATATCGCGAAATCTTATACTGATTTATTAACGGCTTATCGCTCTTTTGAAGCCAATCAAAAAGTGCTGCAAGCGTACGATCGAAGCATGGAGAAAGCGGTTAATGAAATAGGCCGTGTTCGCTAATAAAAGGAGGATATGAGCATGCTCATACGTTCTATGGCACAAGCGACCAATACAATGAATCAATTACAAAAGCAAATAGATACGATTGGACATAATTTAGCTAACCTTGATACAAATGGCTTTAAAAAAACAACATCAAGCTTTCACGAGCTTGTTAAGCAGCAAATCAATAATCAGCCTGATGAAAGAAAAGAGGTTGGTCGTCTTACAGATTATGGTATTCGTGTTGGGAATGGCGCTAAGCTCCAATCAAAAGTTGTTTTTGAGCAGGGCGTCATAAAGAAGACAAATCGAGAGCTGGATATTGCATTGACAAATCCTTACCAATTTTTACAGGTTCAAGTAAATGGTGAAATTCATTATACAAGAGACGGTGCTCTTTATTTGTCGCCAGCGAATGATGGAACAAACCGTTTAATGCTCGTTACTTCGGACGGCTACAGCATTGTCGATGAAAATGAAAACCCTATTTATTTAGACGATTCCTTTAAAGAAATCATCATTTCGCCAAACGGTATGTTAACAGCTGTTTCTCGGAATGATAACGATCCAAATCAAATCGTGCAATTAGGAATTGTGAAAGTGAATCGACCAGATATGCTTGCAGCCCAAGGAAATAATTTGTACCGTTTTACGGAAGAAAACCCTGATTATGTAGAAATGTTAAACGGTGATTTGCGATCTGAAGTAAGCGTGCAGCAAGGCGCTCTTGAAGGATCAAACGTACAATTAGCAACGGAAATGACCGATTTAATAACAGCGCAGCGTTCTTATCAAATGAATGCTCGGTCAATTTCAATTGGTGACCAAATGCTCGGTCTGATTAATAATGTTCGTTCATAAAATACAGCTCTCCCAGTAAAACAATAAAAGGGGTTAATGCACCATGACTGCAGAAGAAAGGGTAAAAGCAACGAGAGAAAACATCAAAAAAGAAAAAAAGGCAAAAAAAGAAACAGAAAAAGGGAAAATGCGAATCCGGCTTATTCCGATTTGGCTCCGTCTCGTTTTGATCGTTTTCGGAATGGCACTTAGTCTAGTGATAGGAGCAATGGTCGGATACGGGGTATTAGGAGACGGAAACCCTTTAGATGCATTAAAGCCATCAACGTGGCAGCATATTATAGATCTTGTTGAAAAAGAAAAGGAATAGGCATATACTGTGTGGAGGGAAGGCAGGTATACGCCTTCCCTTTGTCGTATTGAATAAAACACAAGGAGGTTTCAGACATGCTCGATATTCAACAAATTAAAGAAACGATCCCACATCGCTATCCGTTTTTACTCGTTGACCGCATTCTTGAAATCGAAGAAGGTAAACGTGCTGTTGGTATCAAAAACGTCACAGTAAATGAAGAGTTTTTTAATGGACATTTTCCAGAATATCCGGTTATGCCAGGTGTTTTAATCGTTGAGGCGCTCGCACAAGTTGGCGCAGTTGCTATGCTTAGAAAAGAAGAAAATAAAGGAAAGCTGCCTCTTTTTGCGGGAATTGATAAATGCCGTTTTAAAAAACAAGTACGCCCAGGCGACCAGCTTCGTCTTGAAGTAGAAATCATAAGCCAACGCGGCCCAATTGGAAAAGGAAAAGCAGTTGCAACTGTAGACGGCGAAACAGCCTGTGAAGCAGAATTAATGTTTGCCATAAAATGAACCTGACTACATATCTCCCCTCTTTTAGGTAAGTTTGAGGTTTCCCATCGGTGTCTGATCTAGTTGTATTAGGTCAGGCACTTATTTTTTGGATATCCCCAGACCTCTTTCTATTTTCTCTTCCTCCTGAACAAAGAATTTTTCCGTGATACATTAGCGAACATACATTTCATTTTAGTTTGCAGTCATCCTTTGCAATGCGTGCAACGATTCATGGAGAGAAAATAAATGTTTATGTATGAAGAAACAATTTTTGGGAAAGATAACAGTGGTTGAACCTAATCATTATTTGAAAGGAGCATATCATTATGAAGAAAAAATGGTTACTACTGTTTATGACCACATGGATGGTTGCGATGTTTGCAACAGGATGTAATACTGACGATGACCAAACACCAGGAGATCAAGATGTGCAAAATGAAGAAGACATAAATGATGAGGACATGAATAATGAAGATCTGAATGATGAAGATGTGAACGATGAAGACGTTCCTCCAGTTGATGATGAGACAGAACGTCAGCAAGAAGAGGATATGAAAGAGGACATGGGGAATAATTTAGAGGATAATGCAGATGAAGATCTAAATGATGAAGAAGATAATCAATAATAAGCGTACGCCGTTCTTGGAAACGGCGTCATGTTTTTTATAAGAGTCTCCTAAAATCTTCAAAGCAGCAAACGCATACAAATAGCAATTCGAGCTACGGCACTTGTATTGGCATAAGAAAGGCTCTTCAATTGTGGTTTAATCAGGCTGTCGATACATTTTCTTTTTAAATGAATCTAACAGTTCTTTTCCAGTTAAACCTTTTGCGACTAAGTCGTGTAAAATTTTTTCAGCATCGACCTTTGCTGATCGAAGGGTAAACATTCGCCCTTCTAATAATACGGAAATATGCTCTTCAAGAGTCATGATGGAGCGGACTTTTGCAATAATTTGGGCAGGTGTATTATTTTTTTTCGTAATCGTCACAAATAATCGCAGCTCCGCTTTGTTTTGGAGAACATGTTCAAAGTAATACCGATAACGCTTGGAAAGAAGGGCTTCAATCAACCATGAATTTTCTCCATCTTCCTTATTAATGATTAACCCATCGGCTAAAGGAAGCTCTTCAATACGGCCTTCTCGATCCTTCCGTTCAATTTTCAATCCAACTAACTTAAAGGTTTTCAATTTAAGCCCTCCAAAAAAACAGCCTTTCGTTTATTATATCATAATGATGTTTTCCTTATAATGAGTGGAGCTAGACTAAAAAAGCAGCGGTATTTGCCAAACAGAGTCGAAATGAAGAAATAGTGTCGAATACAATCCAATGTGTGTCGAATACAATCCAATATGTGTCGAATACAATCCAATGTATGTCGAATACATTCCAATGTATGTCGAATACAATCCAATGTATGTCGAATACAATCCAAACCGAGCAAAAAAAGGTTGACCTCTTCGTGCCAACCTCTTTCATTTACAATTAGTCTATTTTTAATAGTTCTTTAATCATTTTGACAATATAACGCTCGTATTTTTTTCCTTTATCATCGCTTTTGGCTAATTCTTCTATAGCATGATACAGATCAGGATGTTTCATTAAATAGTCGACCACTTCTTCTAAATGTTTTTCTGTGTAATATGGCTCCAAAACATCTGTCAACAGCTGTGGCTTTTCACCGCGTCCAAGCAAATGATCAATGCTAACCTCCAGCACTTCACTTATTTGAATCAGCTGCTCTAAGCTTGGCTGTTGTTTGCCAGTTTCTAGTTTGCTAATAACAGGTCTTGTCACATTCAGTTTTTCCGCTAATTGGCTTTGACTTAAGCCTTTTTTTATTCGAAAAAATCGCACATTCGCTTGAAATTTTTTTAATTCGTCCACTGAACCACCAACTTTACCCTTTCCGTTACTGATATCGTATAAGAAAACCGTTGATGAGTCGGTTCTAATAAAACACAATCATATATTTGTTCTAAAAAGGAACGATAGAGAAAATGAATGAAAATTGGCTAAAATGAATGAATCCATTTGAAAAAATGGGAAAAATGACCTATTATAACGGAATTTGCATTATTTTAGCTAATTTTAAATAAAAGTGGATATGTGGACGGGAATATAAAGGATTATACTGAAAAAGAAAAAACAAAAGGAGGTCAGTATGGAGATTTTTCACTTTAAAACTTTGCAAGTGTATCATAAAGAGCATTTAGGCCATGAAACAGTCGAACAACTTGTCATGTGTATTCCTCATTCTTCTCATGAAGTAGGTAAATTTCATTATTTTCGTGTTCCAGTCCATGCCATTATTGACGCATATTATCACGCCATTTACCATGCGGAAATCGTTCGTATTCGCTTTGAGTTTCCAGAAAAAAGGATGCATGTCCAACAGTTTTTTTTACAGGATACCGAAAGTCGCTATATAAATGCACTATTCCCCAACGATCAACACTATCCTGCAGCTATCACTGATATCCTTCATAGTATTCGCTTCTTCGGTCCTAAACATTTCTCATTCATCATTGATTCACGGAATAAAAAAAGAGAGAAAGATATCGAAATTTAAAGAAATATGCGGGAAAAACTGATAAAAAGGTGAAATTTGTAGTCGAAAATGAAATTTTATGTAGTACATATGCTAGCAAAATCAATTATTGCGTTTTTTTCAAAATATACTTCAGCCTTTACAATGAAGATGTAGCAAGAAGGAAAGGAGGTTTATGGTGATTAATCAAGTAACTCTTGTCGGTAGGCTCACTCGTGACCCAGAAATCCGCTATACAAGTGAGGGAGCAGCAGTTGCGAATATAACCCTCGCTGTTAGCCGAAAGTACCGTAACAGTGCCGGAGAGATCGATGCAGACTTTGTCAACTGTACATTGTGGAGAAGGACGGCAGAAAATACAGCTAATTATTGTCGAAAAGGTTCGATCGTTGGTGTGACGGGAAGAATTCAAACGAGAAATTATGAAAATAATGAAGGAAAGCGTGTCTACGTCACAGAAGTTGTCGCCGATTCTGTTCAATTCATGGGAACCCCGCCTCCGCAAGTAAGAACACGGGAATTAGCTGTGCAAGAAACGAATGAATGAGTGTCATCATGAAAAGGCTTAGTCTACGATGAGTAAATGAAAAGCTCCCACTCATATCCAAAGAGTAGGTGGGCGTAATGGCTGAAATGGTGAGTCTACGATGAGTAAATGAAAAGCTCCCACTCATATCCTCTAAAACCCTCTTTAGAAAGAATCAGTCGAAATCCTCCAATAAGTCCCCATCTTTTACCAGTCCATCAAAGGCTGGTATTTCTTTTTTTACGATTTATAGCTTAATTTTCCGATTATATAAGCTTGCACGAGAATATAAGGAAGATTCATGCTGCTTAAAATTTTTCACAGCTTGCTTAAAGGCTTCTTTCCGACACGGATGCACAGCATTACCTGATACGACTTCATCAGGAGATTCACGGCTAATCACAGCCTGTGTATAGTTTTGATATTCAAAAAACTCGACTTGAATAACGGAGTTCTTTTCTATGATATAAAAATTCCTGTAAAATGGGACTTCCATAGCCACCATCCCTTAACTATTTTGATTAATGACATTTTACTAAACATTCAGATAAATTAAAAGGTATGTGTTGTTACGCGTGTGTGGAAAAATTTAGTAGCCCGTGAGTAAACCGAGAGAATAAGTGGTGGAACCGAGAGATTATGTGCTCAAACCGAGAGATTGTGGACGGAAACTGAGAGATTGAGTGTCGAAACCGATAGATTAAGGTGCGAAACCGATAGATTAAGGTGCGAAACCGATAGATTAAGGTGCGAAACCGATAGATTAAGTGGTGGAACCGAGAGATTGTGGACGGAAACCGAGAGAATAAGTGGTGGAACCGAGAGATTGAGTGTCGAAACCGAGAGAATAAGTGGTGGAACCGAGAGATTAAGGTGCGAAACCGAGAGAATAAGTGGTGGAACCGAGAGATTAAGGTGCGAAACCGAGAGATTGTGGACGGAAACCGAGAGAATAAGTGGTGAAACCGAGAGATTGAGTGTCGAAACCGAGAGAATAAGTGGTGGAACCGAGAGATTAAGGTGCGAAACCGAGAGATTAGCGCGTGAACCCGAGAGATTAAGCGCCGGAACGGATAAATAAGTGGTCGAAAACCGAGAGATTAGCGCGTGAACCCGAGAGATTAAGCGCCGGCACCTATAGATATAGCACTGGACCCGAATGATTAACGCAAAATTTTCGTGCCCGCCAATCGAGCGGGCACGAAAATTTTCCTTTACTTGCCAACGATTTTTTCGATTAGTTCGTAAAATTTTTCCCATGCAGGGGATTTTTTGTCCTTCTTTTTCGCATTCGCCATTGCTTATGCCTCCTTATTCAATGTGGCCGCAAAAGAATCAGTTTATTGCAATAAAAATCAAGCCGCGATGCAGTTTTCTTACATGAGAACATTCGATGCAGCAAGCGCCAAAAGCGGTGTGGCCGCGAAAGGATCCGATCGTTGTATCAACTCTCAAGCCGCGATGCAGTTTTCTTACCTTAACGAAAAGGCAGTTTACCGCAAAATCTCTGCCCCGTACCTTAATATAGTGCCGCCAATGTCCGCCACCGCAAAAACAAAGCTCCACATCCTTACCTCTTATCGAATCGACAATGTAAACAGTTCCTTTAACTCATCTGCTGAAAGCTCGGTGATCCAGTTGTCGCTTTGGATGATTTCGTCGTTTAATGATTGTTTCTTTTCAATCATTTCATCAATTTTTTCTTCAATGGTACCGGTTGTGATCAATTTATGCACGTGGACGAAGCGTTTTTGGCCGATGCGGAAGGCGCGGTCTGTTGCTTGGTTTTCGACGGCCGGGTTCCACCAGCGGTCAAAGTGGATGACGTGATTGGCCGCTGTTAAATTTAATCCGGTGCCGCCCGCTTTTAATGACAAGATGAAAATGTGATGCCTCCGGTTTTGAAAGGCTTCTACCATCTGATCGCGCTTTGCTTTGGAAAGGCTGCCGTTTAAAAATAAAACGTTTGTATTAAACTCTTTTTCTAGCAAGTTTTTCATCATTTCGCCCATTTTAATATATTGCGTGAAAATGAGGCAGCTTTCGTTTTGTTCGCGAATGGCAGCTACGAGCTCCAGCAGCTTCTCCAGCTTGTGTGAGCGGTCGACTATTTTTTTCGGCGACTCCTCTTGCAAGTATAATGCAGGATGGTTGCAAAGCTGCTTTAGTTTTCCGAGCATTTTCAAAATAAGCGCCTTTCGTTCGAAGCCGCTGACGGATGCGATCTCATCCAGTGTATCCTTGACAAGCTGCTCGTAAAGGGAAGCCTGCTCGACCGTTAATGGGATGTATTCTTTTTGCTCCTGCTTGTCCGGCAAGTTTAATTGCACTTCTTCATCCCGTTTCGTACGCCGCAGCAAAAACGGTTTAATCAATTTGCGCAGCTCAGCAATTTTCTTTTCATTCCGCTCCTTTTCAATCGGCAGCACAAAGCTGCGCTGAAAACGGTTTAGTGTCCCTAAATAGCCTTTATTGATAAAATCAAAAATCGCCCACAATTCGGTTAACCGGTTTTCCATCGGCGTTCCCGTTAACGCAATGTGATGCTTTCCTTTTAATTTACGAATCGAACGGGATTGCTTCGTATGAGCGTTTTTAATGTTTTGCGCTTCATCCAGGCAAATCGCACTCCATGTCACAGATGACAATTCGTCAAAATCACCGTGACTTAAACCGTATGACGTAATGACAATATCCGCATCAGAAATAAATGATGAAAACTCATCGCCTTTTTTCCGATTCGTGCCATAATAAAGCTTCACGTTTAAATGAGGAGCAAATTTTTCAAACTCTTTTTGCCAGTTGCCGAGAACAGAGGTTGGCGCAATAATTAACGCAGGCGCCTCTGGATGTTCGTGTTCCTTTACATATTGAAAATAAGCAATCATTTGCACGGTTTTTCCAAGCCCCATGTCATCAGCTAAACAAGCGCCAAACCCGAAGCGGCGCAAAAACACTAGCCAATTCACGCCTTGCTCTTGGTATGGGCGCAGCTCTCCTAAAAATGTATCCGGAACGTGAACAGGCGGAATGGCACTGATTTCTTTCATCTGTTTCACAAGTGCCTTCATTTGTGCATTGAGCTCAATTTGAATGTTTGCAAAAGCCCGCAAGTCGTCTTCTTGATCGATGTCGCTCGTCTTTACCTCTAATAGCTCTTGCTCTAAAATATCGATAACTTGAAGCCCTTCTTTTTCCGCTCGTTTTAATACTTGCTTCATCTGTTCAATGAACTTCGGATCGAGCTGAATCCATTGTCCGCGAATGTGCACGAGTCTGCGGTTTTCCTCGACAAGCTTATGAAACTCTTCCTCTGATAATTCCACGCCGTTTGTGGAAAAACGCCAGTCAAAATCGATTAATTGATTCATACCAACGAACGAAGCGCCCGTCGAAGTGGAAGACATTTTCGCTTTCACTTGCATTTTCGCTTCTTTCACCATTTTCCACCAGGATGGCAAAAGAATTTCAATGCCCATGTTCACAAGAGTTTCGCTTCCTTCTGTTAAAAAGCGCCATGCTTCCTCTTCCGACACGAGCGTGACACCATTTTGAAACGAAAGCCATGGGAGAATTTCATGAAATCTCTTTTGCTCCCGCTCAATGAAATCCATATATTTTTTCCAACGAGCAGGAAGGCTTTGTTCGCCTTCGTAAAAATGAAGCGAATCTCGATTTTTCTTATTACGCAAAAATAACTCCAGCTTCCAGTCATCACCATCAAACTCCGGTTCGTTTAAACGGAGGCCAATCGTAAACGGAAGGTCACGAACCGTCCAGCCAATTTTCTCAAGCCAGTCTTCTTCATCTAAAAAATGGCCGCCAAAGCTCGCTAACACTGGATGGTTTTCCAGCACCTCCTGCCATGCTTCTTGCAGCATTGGATTTCGTTCGATTAAATCGGAAACTGCTGCCGAAAACCATTCTTTCGCCTCACCATCTAACTCGAAATCAATCGGCCTCCAAGCAATCTTCCTCTGCTGGAAGGCCGTAAAATCAGGCATAAAGCTCCCTTTTTGAACGGTATCATAAATGCAAGTGGCTAAATCGAGCTCTGCTTTTGCCTCATCGGAAAACTGCACATCGAGAAGCGAGCTGTACGGCTTTTTCGCCAAAAACTCCACAGCCTGCCACGGAGATAAGATTAATTCTCCCACATCATCGTCATTTTCTGACAAAAACTCGGTGCCAAAATAAGATGATTCATGCCATACAAAAAGCTGCTTCTTCCATAACTCCACAGGTATGACGATACCATCAGCATCGGTGCATACGATGCTAAAAAAATGATTTTCAAGTCGATCGGGATGTACGAATAGCGTCAAGAGGTTAAGCATCTAGCAACTTTCCTTTCTTAAGCTCCTCTTGGAAGGCGCGGAGCCGTTTATGTTTCGCGATTAATTTTTGTAAATAGCTTTCCCACACTTCCGTCCGCTTTAGCTTTTTATAAATTCGTTTTAATTGCTTTAAATATTTGACCGCCTGTTTATAGCTGCTGCGGTTTTTTTCTAATATGAAGTGCTCCACTTCATCGTGTAAAAGGGGGAGAAGCTTATCAGGCGCTTCTTTTTCAATCGTTTTTAAGATCGTGCGTTCAATTTCATGAAGAGGAAAGCCGACCATTTGCTGCAGCTCTGTCCACGTTTCATAGTCGCCTTCTTCCATTAAAAAATAATGGTATTCTGCATAGCTAAATGGAAGCATTTTTTGACACGCTCGTTCAAAGAACTCCTTATCACCTGTATGCTCTTCATATTCAGAAAATAGCGTTAATAAAAAGCTCACCGTTTGGCGCTTTTCCCCATAAGATAAGTCTTCTTGTAAAAAGCCTGTAATATGACGGAACAAATAAGCGCTCCATTTTCGCAAACGCTGCCACTCCCTGCGCCCTGTTATATAACCGATCCAATCAAAGGAATAAGGGAGCATCAAGTCAGAATATAAGTCAAGGCGCTCCATCACTATATCATCCTCGTTTTGCAGAAATAAAGCATTCATAGCGGCGATATCACTTTCTATAATAAAAGGCCCTTTTTCTTGAATTTCTTCCTTTAATCGTTCGGCCATATATTCGTATTCTTCCTTCACCCAATCTTTTCGATTGAGTAAATAAAGCCATATATGCCGATAAACCATGACACGTTCAAAACGGAAATATTCACTGGCAAATAAGAGCTCTCTTACATTGAAAATACTATCTGATAAAAAGTCTTCTACCGTAAACGAATGGGCGATATTTTTCACTTCCGCTGTTTTCATATAAATATCTTCTCGCAATTGATCGATGAACGGATAAGCAATTTGCTCCAGCATAAAGTCGCTGACGTGTGTTTCATGCAATGATTCAAGCATTTTTTTCATCGTAAAGATGGCAGCGTGCAGCTGATAAAGCTTTTTGAGCTCTTCTTTCAGCGGTGTCGTTCGTTTTATTTTGCCGTAATAACGATAAAAAAGAGTTTGCCATAAGGCGGCTGGGGATAACGCCGTATGGATGTGCTTGGCTAATTCATTTTCAAAATAGTCATACCACCCTTGAACGGTTTCTGCTTTTTGTCTCGTTCCTTTTTGTAAAAGTCCTGCCTTTTCAAATGATTTTAATTTTGTACGCGGCTGTTCATTTTTCCAGGCTTCAAGGAAGGAACCAATATCGCCGGTTGCTGCATATACATATAAAAATAGAGCTAATATATGCCGGCATAAAAAACGAGCAGGACACGTACATGTGCTAGCCGAAACATCCTCTAAGTCAAGCTTCACTGAAACACGTATCACATCTTGCACATTCGCCGTAATGATCGTTTCATGAAGCTCGGCATTATACACATGTCCTTTTCGAAATAACAATAGTCCTTTTTTTAGCAATTGTTGATTCTCATCAAGCTCGCTTGGCAGCAAGGCTTTCATTTGCTCGCCGCATTGAAAAACGAGTTCTTTATTCATTTCACGCATTAGCATCAATTCGCTCTCCTCTAGTTATTTTTCTAAACAACTTAAATAAGGCCGTCTTTTACCCTTTATTATATCGTAAAATAAAGGCTGTTTTCGTAAACTTTGTTGCTTTTCGACTGTCTATGAACCGAACAAAGCACGTGGTCGAACAAATCACAATTGTCCGACCATCGACTTTTGTTCGGTTCACGTCACGCTACAACGTGTAGCAAGCGTTTCGCTTGCTTGACAGTCAAAAAACTATCGTATAGTTAAGCAACAATCTTTTAGAAAAGTGCCAAAATAAAAGAACCGAAGTACGACAAAAAAATGACAATCGAGCGAACTGTATGATGAAGGGGATTGCTCAGCGATCTAAAAATCTAGTATAATTTTCGCATGGATTTGTTTAAAAATGTCAATAGAAAGGAACATTTGGAGAATGGAAGAAAAGACGATCAAACAAGAGGAATTCTTGAAAATTCTCCTAAACGCTTATGTAAAAGGTGAAACATTGACAAACTTAACAACAAAAGAGCTTTTGCAATTCATTGAATTTGACATCAAGAGGATGTATGCTTCATAAGTTTATAAAGACAAAAAAGACCGCACAAGCAGCGGTCTTTTGTCGTTGTGAGAAACAGATGTAAAACGGTTTTGTAGAACTATTTTACCGTTTAACATCGAGTCCATTTTCTCATTTTATGGATTTACCATATCGTTTTTGACATAAATGGCCGATAATCATAAATGGAGGTTCGTTGAAAAAGGCAAACATTGTGAAAACAATGGACGCAAAGCTACAGGGGCTAAAGCCGTTTGGGTAAGCCAGCCAGCTGCTTGAGACGAGGGGGGTAAAAGAAATGAGTTCATGGTTGACACCAGAGGAAATGGAAGCGAAAAAGGAAAGAAATAAAAAGCTTTTATATATTTCCATTCCATTATTGGCAATCCTTCTTGGTGCCGGAATAACGATGCTGCTCAATATATAAGTGAACAGGATGGAGGTGAATCCCATCCTTATTTTTTTGCCAATTAAGCAGCAAAGAAGTTAAAAATCAACGTAGTTGTAAGCTCTTTTTTAGCCGAAAAGGCTTGGCAACCGTCAATATTATTGTAAATGTTATGTAAAAAGTATTGAAAATATGGAAAAAGTGTAGGAAAGGAGAAGACAAAATTGTATAATAAATGACAGGACGATCGAGAAAACAATGGAAATTCATGTAGATTTATGTAGTTTTTCCTTTTATAATAGATTTTATCTATGAATCTAGTACGTTGGAGGTCATCATGGAAGAAACGATTAGTCTTAAGGAGCTATTTCAAACACTTCGGAAACGTCTCTCGCTCATCGTCATCATTACGGCGCTTGCGACGATGACAAGCGGAATTGTTAGCTATTTTGTCATTACACCGATTTATCAAGCATCCACGCAAATTTTAGTCAATCAAGCGAAAAATGATCAGCTCACTTTTCAATATAATGAAATCCAAACGAATTTGCAGCTTATTAATACATATAACGTCATCATTAAAAGTCCGGCGATATTAGATCTTGTCGTCGAGCAATTAGATTTACCGGAAACGATTGAACAATTAAATGAAAAAATTACGGTAAACAGTGAAAAGGATTCGCAAGTTGTGAATATTTCCGTACAAGATCCTGATCCAGAGCGAGCGGCAACGATTGCGAATACGATCGCAACCGTTTTCCAAAAAGAAATTAAAAATATTATGAACGTAGATAATGTGAACATTTTATCGAAAGCAGAAGTAAAAGAAAATCCATCACCGATTAAACCAAAGCCGATGTTAAATATGGCGATTGCCTTTGTTGTAGGCTTGATGACAGGAGTCGGAATTGCCTTTTTATTAGAATATTTAGATAACACTATTAAAACGGAACAAGATATTGAAAGAATACTAGAGCTGCCAGTTTTAGGTGCGATTTCGGAAATCGATGACGATATCGAACCGAGCAAGCAAACAGCTTATAGCAAATCAAGAGCAAGGGGAGAGTCATATGGCGCGTAAACGATTTTCAAACTCAAGAAAAGCATTTAAGCGGAATGAACGTTCTCTAATTGCAGCCCGAATGCCGAAATCCCCTGTATCAGAGCAGTATCGTACGGTGCGGACAAATATTCAGTATTCGGTTGTTGACGAAGAGGTTCGTTCGATCATCGTGACCTCTCCTGGTCCTGGTGAAGGGAAGTCGACGACAGCAGCCAACTTAGCGGTTGTGTTTGCCCAGCAAGGCAAAAAAGTGTTATTAGTTGATGCTGATTTACGAAAGCCAACCGTGCACTATACGTTTCGTGTTGAAAATATTTACGGGTTGACGAGAGTATTAACAAAGCAAGTGGCATTGGATGAAGCGGTCCAGCTTTGTGAGGTGGAAAACTTGCACATTTTATCAAGCGGTCCGATCCCGCCGAATCCAGCGGAGCTGTTGTCATCAAGAAGCATGAAGGAATTGTTGGAGGGAGTGTATTCCCTATATGATATCGTCATTTTTGATACACCGCCTGTTTTGGCTGTTGCCGATGCGCAAATTTTATCCAATCATGTCGATGCGTCGATTTTAGTCGTATCAAGCGGGAAAACGGAACAGGAAGCAGCACTTAAAGCAAAGGAGGCGTTAACGGTTGGAAAAAGCAAGCTGCTTGGGGTCGTCTTAAATGGGAAAAAGCGTAAGGATCATCATTACTACTACTATTATGGCGGGAAATAAGTCATCTATCAAAAGTCCCCTTCTTTGAAATATATCCAATGTATGGTAAAATGAATAAATGATTGCGAGGGAATAATATGCCAAAGTACCCATTTTTAGGAGGGACCCTTATTGATTGATTTACATTGTCATATTTTACCCGAATTGGATGATGGGGCGAAGCATTTGACTGAAAGCCTCGAAATGGCACGAAAAGCTGTCGAAGAAGGGATTACTGCTATTGTCGCGACCCCTCATCATAAGCATGAACGCTATGAAAATGAACGAGACATTGTCGAAAATCGAGTAAAAAAGCTCAAACTAGCCATTCAGAAAGAGGGAATTCCCTTAAACATTGCACCAGGGCAAGAGGTTCGTATTTACGGAGATTTACTGCAAGATTATGAATGTGAAAAAGTAATCGGATTAAATAACAGCTCGTACATTTTAATCGAATTTCCGTCTAACCATGTTCCGCGCTATGCCGAACAGCTTTTGTATGACATCGAAATGAAAGGCTTAACACCTATTATTGCCCATCCGGAACGAAATACCGAAATCGTGCAGCATCCAGATCTTTTGTACAAGTTAGTGAAAAAGGGGGCAATCGCCCAAATAACAGCGGGAAGTCTTGTTGGGCGTTTCGGAAAAAAAATTCAAAAGTTTTCATTAGATATCATCGAGGCTAGACTTGTCCATGTCATTGCCTCTGACGCACACAATGTGAAAAACCGCAGCTTCCATATGCAGGAGGCGTTTAATATGGTCGGTAAAGAATTTGGCAGCGAAGCCGTCTACTACTTCCGAGAAAATGCCGAATATATTTTTCAAAATGAAGCGATCTATAAAGAGCAGCCAGAGCGAGTGAAACGAAAAAAGTTTTTAGGACTTTTTTAACTCATTACATGATTCGTTTTAGTCGGAAATTTTTTGTCGGTATTTCCGACTAAATATTTTTCATCAGGTGATGTCTCTTTACCTTTATCAATAGAGGCACTCGGCCGCGCTGTGGGCGAGGACGATGACGGTCCTATTCGCCTTAGACGCCTGTCGTCGATGGCGCGGCGTGAGGGCGGGTTAGATGCCCGATCTTATCTATATTTTGGACATGTTATAATGGAAAAAAGGCAAATGAGGGTTGAAGATGAGTCTGGAATTAAGAGATTTGCTGCGCTTGATTTTGAAGGAAGAATGATAACCAATTCGAGAAAGACTAGACCGTGTTGAGCAAAATCAACAAAAGTCAAGTAGTGATGTGGAACAAATACAACAAACTCAACAAAAATTGAGCCACAATGTCGAACAAATTCAAGAAGTCCAACAAAAATTAAGCCGCAATGTTGAACTAATTCAGCAAACTCAACAAAAATTAGGCAACAGTGTTGGACAAATTCAACAAAAGCTAGAGAATGTGGAGCAAACACAGGAAAAAATCTTGGATGAAATCCGTATTGGAAAACAAAAACAAGCAGTAATGTTAAATGATATTACGGAATTTAAGCAGTCTGTTGACCTCTCGGTGAAGCAGCTAAAGAAGCAGGCGGAGTTAACACTTGATAAAGTACTTGAACAAGAAAAAGAATTGATAAAATTAAAAAGTCAATTGTATAGCCAATAAGTCCCAGCGAAGAGGGGCTATTTTTTATGTCCACATGCGAATCGACGTATGCTCTATTTACAAATAGACCATACGTCGGTTCGTATAGCAAAAATATGAAAGAAAGAGGGAGTCAATTTGAAAAAGGTAAGAAAAGCGATTATCCCAGCTGCCGGGCTTGGAACGAGATTTTTACCGGCAACAAAGGCAATGCCAAAAGAAATGCTGCCGATTGTCGATAAACCGACAATTCAATACATAGTAGAAGAAGCAGTCGAATCCGGAATTGAGGATATCATAATTGTCACCGGAAAAGGGAAAAGAGCGATTGAAGACCATTTTGACAACAACTTTGAACTTGAACATAATTTAGCGGAAAAAGAAAAATTCGAACTGTTGGAAAAAGTGCGGCAATCTTCCAAAGTGGACATCCACTACATCAGACAAAAAGAGCCAAAAGGGCTTGGACACGCTGTCTGGTGCGCGCGGAAGTTCATCGGCGACGAACCGTTTGCCGTGCTTCTAGGAGATGACATTGTGCAAGCGGACAAGCCTTGCTTGAAGCAGCTGATCGAAGAATACGAGAAAACGAGATCGTCCATCATCGGCGTACAGCCTGTCCCGGAAGAGGAAACGCACCGCTACGGCATCATCGAGCCGCTCGGACAAACCGGTCGCCGATACGAAGTGAAAAACTTCGTCGAAAAACCGGCTAAAGGAACAGCCCCGTCCAACCTTGCCATCATGGGCCGCTACATTTTGACGCCGGAAATTTTCTTGTTTTTGGAAGCACAAAAAATTGGCGCTGGCGGCGAAATTCAGCTGACGGACGCCATCCAAAAACTGGACGAAATCCAGCGCGTCTTCGCCTACAACTTTGAAGGAAAACGGTATGATGTTGGGGAGAAAATAGGTTTTATACAGACGACTATTGAATTTGCATTGCAGAATCAGGAGTTAAGAGAAGATCTTATTCAATTCATGGAGAAAATATTAAGCGATATGAAAGTATAAGAGAAATAAAGGGGGACGGGGAGTTGTCGAAGTCGAATTCTGTACAAAAAGTGTTTGCTTCTAATCACAGTGTAGAATACACTTCCTTTCAAAGTTTAGAAGATACATCTAAACTATACGCTATTACAAAAAGAACAATGGATATTGTCGGAGCAATCATTGGACTTATTTTAACAAGTCCGCTTTTTTTTATTATTAGCATCTTCTATTTATTCGGTGACTCGAAAGGACCGATTTTCTTCAAACAAATTCGTGTAGGGAAAAACGGAAAAAAATTTTATATTTATAAATTTCGCTCCATGCTTGTTAAAGCAGAGGAGAAACTGAAAGCAGATAAAGAACTTTATCAAAAATACGTAGAAAATAATTATAAGCTGGAACCTCATGAAGATCCTCGGATTACGAATTTAGGACGTTTTTTAAGAAAGACAAGTTTAGATGAAATTCCTCAATTAATTAATGTTTTAAAAGGAGAAATGAGTTTAGTAGGGCCGAGGCCAGTGGTTGAGGAAGAGTTGAAAGAGTATGGAATGAAAGTCTCAAAATTTTTATCTGTTAAACCAGGGATTACAGGGTATTGGCAAGTTAGCGGCAGAAGTAATGTTGGTTATCCAGAAAGAGTAGGTATTGAACTTTATTATGTATATAATCAATCTATTAAATTTGATTTAAAAATTTTGCTAAAGACTATTTTGATAGTTTTAACAAAAAAAGGAGCATATTAGTAAAAGTTCATAGGAGAGATGGACATGAAAAAAGAATCTAAAATTTATGTCGCAGGTCATCGTGGTTTAGTCGATTCTGCAATTTTACGTAAATTGCAGGCAGATGGCTATACCAATCTTGTTTATAGAACAAGCAAAGAATTAGATTTAAGAGATAGAAATCAAGTTGACCGATTTTTTGAAGAAGAAAAACCGGAATACGCTTTCTTGACGCAGCGAAAGTTGGCGGTATTGTTGCCAACAATGAATATCCAGCGGACTTTATCCGCGAAAATTTAATGATCCAAACGAACGTTATTGATGCGGCACATTGCAATGGTGTCAAAAAGCTGTTGTTCTTAGGAAGTACTTGCATTTATCCGAAATTTGCTCCACAACCGTTAAAAGAGGAATACTTGTTAACAGGCGAATTTGAGCCAACGAATGAACCAAATGCAATTGCAAAATTGCCGGTATTAAGAGATAAACTTACACAACTATGGAATGTGTTAAAAGGTGAAATGAGTTTAGTCGGAGCTAGACCTCCGCTTCCGAGAGAGGTCGAACAATATACTGAGTATGATAAACAATGGTTTCTTGTTATTCCTTGGTGTACAGGATTGTGGTAAGTGAGTGGGAGGAGTAATATTGGGTTATAGGAAATGGTGAGTTAGATTTAGAATTTATCATTAGTGGGAATATTTTCCTTGACTTAAAAATAAAACAGTTATAGTATTTGTAAGTTCTAAAGATGCTTATGAATCTAAACTGTATTAATAATATTGAAAGAAGGAGAGCTAATATTGACTTCAAAGTATAATGTACTTATAGATGGATACTATCTAAATAAGAATAGAGGTCTAGGAAGATATGTGAAAGAACTTCTTTTTTCTCTTGGAAAGTTTAACGATACGAATATAAATATTAGTGTAATGGTACCGAGCTCAATAAAGAGTGAAGAATTTATTTTTCCTGAGAAAATTAGTTATTTCACGTTTCCTAAATTACCCTTCCCTTTATGGGAACAATTACTAATTCCTTACATTGTAAAAAAAATGAAACCTGATGTATTTCACTCTCCATATAATACGAAACCGCTTTTATTTAATAAGGGTTTTCAATCACATGTTGTAACAATTCATGATCTAATGTATATGGAGGAAAGTCATAAGTCAGTAGGACTCTATCAAAAGATTGGCAATAAATATCGTAAATGGGTAGTTTCTCGAATAGTTGATAATGGACAAAAAATTGTGACTGTTAGTAAAAAATCAAAGAATGATATTATGAAACATCTTGGATTTGAATCCTCTTATATATACACGCCTGTTGAATATACTTACTCCTGTTTAAAAAATAAACAAATTAACATTAGAAGTAATAAAGAAAATTATTTTTTTCATGTAGGAGGTACAAGTCCTCATAAGAATACTGAAAAATGTATAAAAGCTTTTCTAGCTAGTGAACTAGAAGGTTATAAATTAATTGTTTCTGGAATGGGAAAAGAATGTGATTTATGTAAAAAATACGAATCTGAAAAAGTATATTTTACAGGGTGGATTTCAGATGAAGAGATTGCTGCTTATTATAAAAATGCCAAAGCAGTTGTTTTTCCTAGTTTAAAAGAGGGTTATGGGCTTCCAATAATAGAAGCTTTTACTTTTGGTATACCTGTAATTACTTCTAATTTAGATCCGATGATGGAAATAGCTGGGAATGCAGCCGTTTTTGTTAATCCATTTTCACTAGAAAGTATCTTAAATGCTCTAAATCGTATAGCTAAAGATGATGACTTAAGGAAACAATTGATAAAAAATGGACAAAAACGTATTGAACAAATAAGTTCGAAAAATATGGCGAAATCAATGTATAAAATTTACATGGGAGCAATAACAAATGAAAAAAGTTGTGTTTATTAGTTCTATCTTCCCAAAACCAGTAGATAATGGAAAAAAAGTTGTTATCTCAGGATTTATTAATTATTTACTTGAAAAGTATGGAGAGAAGAATATAGCATATATTTTACTGGATAGTCTAGATAATATTAGGGATTTACATTTGCCGTTTAATTTAATTCAACTTGGAAAAATAGGTGTTTTTCAACGCTTGTGGAACTTATTTTGGTATGCGATAGTTTTGAGAAAAAAAAGTATACAAGAATGCATGCTTTTTTCTCCTTTTAATCAAAAAAAACTTTTAAATATAATTAAGCAAATTAATCCAGACTTAATTATATTAGATACTTTTAGAGTGGGACAATATTTTGAGGATAAAGATAATATTAAGGCAAAAAAAGTTTTATATATGGAAGACTTATTTTCAATTAGGTACAAGAGAATGTTAGAAGTACATCAAAAGTTTTCTGATGTTGAATTAAATCCTTTAGGGAACTTTGCTAAATTTGTTCCAAGATTTTTAAGACCTTTTGTTAAGCTAACATTTTTACAAAAAATGCTATTAGCTTTTGAAAAAAATTTAGTGATGAAAAGGGAAAAAGAGATTGTAAATTCATTTGACTGTAACCTTTTGATCAATAGAGACGAAGCATTATTTTTAAGTAGTGAGACAGGGCTGAATAATATTAAGTCTGTAAAGCCTTTATTATATAAAACTAATAAATATGCGACTCGGCAATATAAAGGAGATCCAATATTTGTATTCTTAGGATCTTTAAAAATTCCACATAACTTATTTGCTATTAAAAATTTTATTGAATCGCAAATGGATAAGGTTATAGAAAAAGTTCCAAATGTAAAGTTAAGAATAATAGGAAAAGGGGCAAATGAAGACTTGCTCCAACTTGTTGAAGTATATAATAACTATATTAGTATAGAAGGTTATGTTGAAAATCTAGAAGAAGTATTTCGAGAGTCATGCGCTATGTTAGTCCCCCTACAGTTTGGGAGTGGAGTTAAATTAAAAAGTTTAGATGCATTATCTTATGGACTACCTGTTATATCGACAAGTATAGGCATGGAGGGGATACCAGTTGAAAATGGTATCAATTGCTTTATTGAAGATGATCTAGCAAAATTTCCAGACTTAATGAAAATTCTTTGGGATAAAAAAGCTAATGAAGAAATATCAAAACATGCAAGAGAATTTTATTTAAAGAACTACAGTAGAGATAAAGTTTTTAACGAGTATGACCAATTTTTTAGTTTCAAGATTTAATCACAATTCCTCAACTGTCCAAAAATTATTGAGTATAGTAGGGAGAGCTATGAAAATTATTATTAACGGCAATATATTAGATAAAAAACCTACTGGTGTTGGTGTATATACACAAAATATTATTAATAACCTTTCAAGAATAACTGATGAAATGCTAGTGTTCTCATGGAAAGGAGAACTAGATATTTCAACGGATCAACATGAAAATATCCCTTCCTCTATACTTCCTTCAAAAGGGATTAAAGGTAATATACTAAGGTTACTCTGGAATAACTTTGTTTTTCCTTTTAAAGTTTCTAAAAATAAAGGTGACGTTGTTCTATCTACAGTTCCTGAATCAATTGCTATAGGAAGAACCCCTTATATTGTAATAGTTTATGATGTAATACCACTTCTTTTTCCAGATTACTATAAAAATGGAAAATATATTTATAAATATTATATACCATTAGTATTGAAAAGAGCATCCAGAATTATTGCTGTATCAGAAAGTACAAAAAGGGATATTGTTAATATTTATGGAATTGATGATAGCAAGATAACTGTGGTTTATTGTGGATATAATAAAGAGCATTTCAAAAAAATTGATGATTCAACAGTAAAGAAGGTAAAAAATAAGTATAATTTAGACGACTATATCTTATATGTAGGTAATATTTTGCCTCATAAAAATATAAAAAAATTAGTTGAAGCTTATAAACTAGTTAACAGTTATTCTGGTGATCTAGTTTTAGTAGGATCGAAATCCGAAGTATATTTTAAAGAAATTCAATCAATTATTAAAGATTCTTCAATACAGAATCGTGTTAAATTTCTTGATTACGTACCGTACCACGATCTTCCGGCTCTTATTAGTGGGGCAAAATTATTTGTTTATCCCTCTTTGTATGAAGGATTTGGAATACCGTTATTAGAGGCTATGGCATGTGGAACACCAGTAATTACATCTAATGTATCTTCATTACCAGAGGTGGGGGGAGATGCAGCAGTTTATGTTGATCCTTATAATGAAAAAAAATTAGCTTATTCAATTGAAAAAGTACTAACAAATAAGGATCTTCAATTAGATATGGTAAGAAAAGGATTGGAGAGATGTAAATTTTTTTCATGGGAGAAGGCTGCGTATCAAATAGAAAAAGTAATTAAAGAAATATAATAGCGTATACATTGAGGTGCTACACGTGGATAAAATTTATCTTATTGTTTTGAACTGGAATAGATGGAAAGATACAATTGAGTGTTTACAAAGTATTTATGCTAATGATTATAATAACTATCAAGTTATTGTGGTTGACAATAATTCAAGTGATAATTCAATAGAATATATAAAAGAATGGTCTGAAGGTAAGTTAAAAGAATTTAAATTGGATAAGCCTATTTATTACAAAGAATTTATTATCCGAAAAGATGATAAACAATTGGAGTACATTGAAAAGAATACCGACAAAACAAAAGGTAATAATGAATCTAACCCTCTAATTTTAATTCAGACAAGGGAAAATTTAGGTTATGCAGGTGGAAATAATATTGGAATCAAGTATATTATGGAAAATGAACCAAACGCTTATGGGCTAGTTCTCAATAATGATACCATAATTCCTAAAAATTTTATTTCTAATGTTATAGATATACTTTTAAGAAATTCTGGTAAGAATATATCTGTTATGGGATTTCCTGCTTATAAATATGATAATCCAGAAGAAGCAGAGGTTATATATGTAAAAGAAAATATATTAAAGGGACCAGAGAAGGTAACATCTATTCCTAAAAAATTTAAGGGTGAGTTGATTAAATGTAAAAGTGTAGGTGGACATGCTATGTTAATCACTCCATCTTCACCTATTAAATTAATACCTGAACATTATTTCTTATACTATGAGGAAAGTGATTTTTGTAATCAGATTATTAATAACAATGGAAATATATACGTAAGTTTAAACACACCAGTTTATCATAAGCACTCAGGCACAGTTGGGCTTGACTCCCCAATACAGCTTTATTACGCAGGAAGAAACCTTTTATACTATATGAAGTTATACAGAAATGGAGTCTTATTTTTATTATTTCTTATATTAAAAACGTCAAAAACAATATTAAATGTTATGAAATACTTACTTAAAAGAGACTTATTACATGCGAAGGCTTTAATACGTGCTTATGTTGATTTCTTTTTAGGGAGAAGGGGCAAGCAATGGATTTAGGGGTTATGGCGTTAGAAGACATATATTTAATGAGTTTTATCCTTCTAACTTCTTGGGTGATTTTATTCTTTGCACGTGTAAATTTTTGCTTTATTCATATCATGTTAGCAGTATTAACTTTAAGCTTTATTGGTGTTTTTTTATATGGTTATCCCAATTTAAGGCCTAGTATTGTATTTGGAATCGGAATGAATATATTTAGTCTTGGAGTTTTTAGTGCAAAGCATATTTTTTTGCGTTCATCCAAGAGAATTAACATTCCAAAACTTAACATAAGTACTTTCAGTCAAAAAAAAGAAGCTTTAGTTTTACTTAGCTTTTCCATTCCAGTAATAATTGGAGCCTCTTTATTATTTGTTTTAGGAGGTATCCCGCTATTATCTAGTGAAGGAAATATAAGTCGTTTCACTGTAAGTGATGGTCTAGGTGTACCTACAAGGTTATTAAAATTTGGACTTCCTTTTCTTTTAATTATATCAGCCGTATACTGGCTAGGAATTAATAATCCTAAAAAGATTTTTAAGACTGTCTTTTTAATTTTACTATCTAGTATAGCAATCGGCTTTATATTATTAGGTAATAAAGGAGCTTTTTTGGTAATTGTTGAACTTCTTATTGCTATACTTACTACCCTTATAATACAGAGAAGAATAAAGAAAAAAGTATTTATGATTGTATCTGCATTAGCTGCATTAGGTATATATATTTCTATACTAATAACAAAACAAATATTAAATGTTGAAACTGGAGAAGCAACACAAATCATTTTAGAACGGATGACAGCGATTGCTGGTATGGGTTTTTATGAAATAGTTGAATATTATACACCATTACAGGGATTTCAACTTGGTTTGGGACAGTGGAATTCTTTTCTCGACTTTCTTTCTACTTTAAGGCTCTATCCACGTGGAGAAGTGACATTCTTAGGACTTGAATTAGCACATGCGGTATTAGGAGTTCCATTAGGAGTTCATGCTTTTATATTTCCAATAACAATTACTCCTTTCGGTGATTTTTATTATGATTTTGGAGTAGTTGGCGTAATATTTGGTGCTTTTATACTAGGGTTTCTTTCATTTTACTTATACTATAAAACTCTATTAACCGTTAAACCTATAAAGAAAGCTTTTTTAATATTTCTTCAATTTGAATTAATGAGCTATTCTTCTAAAGGATCACTATTTGGTTTAATTAATAATGAAATCTTATCAGTAATGTTAATCATGCTTATGTATATCATTTACCGAAATATTGTCTTGGAAATTCTCACTTCCGTTGGTAAAAAGAATTATAAAACCAATAATATCAAGTATTATAGTGCCAGGAACTTTTATATAGATTCGGATTAATATTCCGACATAACTACCTGTCTGATGTGTTGGAGCACTTTTTCTTGAAATTAAGCGAGGTGCTCCAGACGAAATAAATTGATTCTCTCAACTCCTTTCGAGTAGGATGAAACCGATTGGCAATGACACTCTCTTTCAGCCAGCCCCAAATTCGTTCAACTAACTTTAAATTGGCGAAGAGGGATTGTTCTTCATGCTCACGTAAAAAAAGCTGAAGAACTTTTGCATTATGAATTTTGGAGTGTTCCAAGACCATCACGACATGTTGATCTGGATACTGAACGAATGTAATATTGAAGAAACTGCAGAAAAGCCTGTGCATTGCATTGATTCGTTTCCATAAAGAGAAATCCACCCGATTCGATATTGATACCATCTAATAAGCTGGTCGTTGCGTGGTGTCCATACGTAGCGATTTGTTTTTGACGCCCTTTGGCACTCTAGGTGGTACGAAGAGCTTGGTCATCCCGAAAACGACTTTCATCTTCATAATTTTGACCGTGTTGTCGACAAGTTTTTTATGAGGTCCATTTCTATTGAAACTCTTTTTGTTTTTGAGGATTGGTCCGTTTGAGGGTATACATAGGACATGTATAGCGAAATCCCCATCGATGAAGCATGTCAAAAATATCGCCACGGGACATGGTGACGGAAAATTTCTTTTCTAACACATGTTGATTGATCTGTGTATTACAACAAGTTTCGATGCCGTATCCCTCATCTGTAGGAGTGCTTTTTTCCAGCATCTTTTTTAATTTATGTTCTTCGTCTGAAGACAGATACGACTTTCTACCTAGAGTGTACTGAAGTTCTAATAGCGTATCCATGCCACCTTGATGAAACTTTTTGAATGTAATTGAAACGGTTTCAAGATGGATATTCAAAAGCTCAGCAACCTAGATTCCTAAGTAGCTTTGCATAATGAGACGAATCACCGCAATTCGTTTAGCCATTTTCACATTTTTCCTGTTCTTGAAGACGTTCAATGATCCAACCATGATTGTACGTTACTTGTAATCTTTTTTTCTTCATTATTCATCCGCTCCTTTGATTCAACTGTTTAGGAGCAGTATCGACAAGGTTAGGTATTGGTTAAACATGTCGGAATTTTAACTGAAATATATAGATAGGGGATATATGATGCTAGTATAGATTCATGGACACATCTTAGTTAAGTGACTAAAATAATCACTAGGAGGATGTATCTAATGGAAAACAAAAATACAGGAAAAAAATTTAATGACGACTTCAAAAGAACAGTGGTTGATCTTCTATATCATTCAGGGAGCTCAGTTAAGGAACTAAGCAGCGAATATAGCGTATTTGGAGATCCGGCCATAAAACTGAATCTGGGTTCGCAATACACAAGCGATGAGTTTAAAAACTATTTAAATCTCTTAATATGAAGCAATCCTTTAGCCGCAAGCGCAAGGGATGTCCTTATGATAATAACTGTATTGAGTCATTTCATGCCATTTTAAAGAAAGAAGAAGTTAACCACGTTCAATATCTCGACTATGAATCAGCAAGACTCGCATTATTTAGATACATTGAAGGCTGGTATAACCGCAAACGAATACACGGAAGTATTAGTTATATGACACCACAAGAATTAGAAAATCAAATTAGGGGCATAGCATAATCCACTGCTCTACCATCAAAGCCACGGCTTTACATGGGGAGGCGGGTGTGGTAAGCTTGTTTGCTTGGCGAATCATGCCCGTAGAGGCTCCATGTCAAGCCTCCCTGGGTCAGCATAAAACCTTTGTAATAACATCTGTTCGCTTAACTTTTTTGTGTCTAAAATATTGACTTAGATCCAATTATTATATTTTAGAGTATATTAAAGGAAATAGGAGTGGCTAACATTGAAACCAAACTTTTTATGTGTTGGTGCCCAGAAATCCGGAACTACTACATTACACGATTTACTTATACAACATCCAGATATCTATTTACCTACTGTTAAGGAAACCAAATTTTTTCAAGATAATAAAAAATTTGAGCAAGGCATTGATTTTTATGAAAAAATGTATTTTTCGCGTTGTAAAAGTGCAAAGGCAGTTGGGGAAATAGACCCAGAATATATGTACTTTGAAGAGGTTCCAGAAAGAATATATAAATCACTTGGAAAAGATATTAAAATAATTTTCATGCTAAGGAATCCTGCGGATAGAGCATATTCACATTATTTGATGAGCTACAGAAGGGATTATGAAAAACATAGTTTTATAGAAGCAATTAATCTAGAAAGAGAGCGAATCAGTCTGGGGGATTTTGAAAAGAACCATTTTAGCTATGTAGATAGAGGTTTTTATGCAAAGCAAATAAAACGTTATCTTAAGTATTTTCCATTGGAGAATATGAAATTTATAATATTTGAAGAATTTGTGAAGAACAAAAAAAGTGTCCTTTCTGATATTTTTAGTTTTTTAGGAGTATCACAAGATGTAGATATCCAGACAGATTTAAAAAGTAATGAAGCAGGTGAACCCAAATTTAAATTTCTAAGAGATTTTATATATAAGCCTAATTATTTCAAACCTTTAAAAAGGTTTGGTCGAATATTTTTCCCAACGCAACAGTCTAGAGATAATTTTCTAAGGTATTTAGACAAAATTAATCAAGGTCCTCTAAAATCTATACCTAAGTCGTTAGCTCTTGATATAAGAGAAAAGCTTATAAACATCTTTTTTGATGATATTAAAGAATTGGAAAATATTATTGGGATTAATCTTGGTATTTGGTTAGACGATAAACGAGCAGTACACAAACAATAGAAGTACAGGTGATTCCTGTCCTAGTCCAATAGTAAAGGACCACATTATGGACAAGAATACACTAATTTCGTCATTTGGTAAATGGGTTTCACCCATAAATTTTAAAAAATTTTGAACATGTTGAAAATGGTAAACAAGATTACTACATCAAGAAACAGAGGCTTTTATTAAACTTCTTCTTTTTGCTCAGTTGCATGAAACCGAGAGTTTACAAGCCATGAGTGATGCACTACTTAATGAAGATCTACAAAAAACACTTGGATTTGAATCGATAAGTGCCTCTCAATTATCACGAAACAACAATGAAATCAATCCAGAAATTCTTTCAACCCTATTCATGGATCTTGTTTATCAAATTCAACAAATCCACTTTAAAAATAGAAAGAACATGCCATTAAAGATCATTGATTCAAGTACACTACCGCTTAACTTAACCCATTACAAATGGGCAAAAATCGTAAAACAAAAGCGGGAGAAAAACTTCATTTACGACTTGTGTTCATGGACAAGGACACCGAACGATCTAGTACATAATTAAAGAATTGTTGCTGTCACTCTTGCACTAGATGTATATATTTTACCAAATGGACAGAGTCACCTTTTCTTTAGGTTTTGTCCTTTTGGCTCTAATTCACGAATAAATATTTACTGAAAATTTAGACTATATTTATGCAACGCTAGTGATTATAACTATGGAATTTATTTAATACAAAGTAGACATAGATCTGAACTGAAAAAATACGGAACATTTCTCCATACCGTGAGGACCGCAAAATGGTTCGTCAACTTCTTGGTGAAAAAGAGTTTATTGAAATCTATGTAAAATGTAGTTTAGAAGAGTGTGAAAGACGCGATCCAAAAGGAATACAACACTTTTATGTCCGTTTAATTTTTGTCTGTCTTCTTTTGTTACTTTTGAATGATGCCATACAATATTTGTCGCTTTCATTACACTTTAACTCCTTTTTACGATATCCATACTAAATGAACAATCCAAATCGATAGAATCATCACAATTAAGCTGAGTGGTGTTCCTAGTATGATTTTATGGAAATTTATTCAAAAGTAAAGCTGGATGTTCAAAAATTGAATTTTTAGGTCTAGGCGTAGCTCAAAGTATTCTTTTGTTGCTACAGGCTTTACTTTAATCTTAATATTTACCTAGATTCAATATTTCTATCCTAAATTAATTCTATGAACAGCTGAACATGGTTATACAAAAAAGCAAGAGCTGGAGAAATTAAAGGATTTACAGGAATCGATGATCCGTATGAAGAACCGGAAAATCCAGAGTTGGTAGTTGAGACGGATAAACAATCGTTAGAAGAGTCGGTAAAACAAATTATTACTTATCTTGAGAAAAATGGGTATCTGAACTAATACTAGGGAGAGGTTACTTACTGTATGTGAAATGTGAATGACTTCTTATATTTTTTACGAAAGAGGTTTTTTAAATGGTAGAAAACATTCAATTGATAGATTTGTTAAAGATTTCTCTAGATGCTGGTAAAGAGATTTTACAAGTATATAAAAATAACTTTGGTATAGAAAGTAAAGAAGACCACTCTCCTCTTACATTAGCTGATAAAAAGTCGCATGAAATTATTGTTAAGGGATTAAGTTCCTTATATCCAAATATTCCTGTGTTAAGTGAAGAAGGAAAGTCTATTCCATTCGAAACTCGTAAAGAGTGGAACTATTTTTGGCTTGTTGATCCGTTAGATGGAACAAAGGAATTTATTAAGAAAAACGGGGAATTTACGGTTAATATCGCATTAATAGAAGCTGGAAAGCCAGTTTTCGGTATCATTTATGCACCTGTACTAGATACGGCATATTTTGCGAAAAAAGGCATCGGTTCTTTTAAACTCGTAAACGCGAGTACAGTAGAAGTACAAGACGATTTAGAGCTAGTGAATGCTTCAGCAAGACTTTCGCTTGCAATAAAGAAAGAAAAAATATCTGTCGTAGCAAGCCGCTCACATTTATCGCCAGAAACAGAGAAATACATCCATCAAATGAAAGAGAAATATGGAGAAGTAGATATTACTTCAGCAGGCAGTTCGTTAAAGTTATGCTTGGTCGCAGAAGGAAAAGCGGATGTATATCCGCGATTTGCGCCGACAATGGAGTGGGATACGGCTGCTGGGCAGGCGATTGTCGAGCAGGTAGGTGGAAGAGTAGTTAAAACTGATGGAAAACCGCTAAGATATAACAAGGAAAACCTTTTAAATCCATGGTTTGTTGTAGAGAAAACAAGCCTTTTTAGCATGTGAGGTGTGAAAATTATGAAAGGCATCATCTTGGCTGGAGGAAGTGGTACTCGCCTTTATCCGTTAACGAAAGCGGTATCTAAACAATTATTGCCTATCTATGATAAACCGATGATTTATTATCCTTTATCCGTATTAATGTTGGCGGGTATCCGTGATATTATGATTATTTCTACTCCAAGCGATACACCGCGTTTTCGAGAACTTCTAGGAGATGGATCGGACTTAGGAATTTCGTTATCCTATGCCGTTCAACCGTCGCCAGATGGTCTTGCACAAGCATTTATTATTGGAGAAGAGTTTATCGGTGATGATAATGTTGCATTGATTTTAGGAGACAATCTGTTTTATGGTCATGGGTTAACAAATTTATTACAAAAGGCTGTGGAACGGAAAACGGGAGCGACGGTGTTTGGATATTACGTAAACGATCCAGAACGTTTCGGCGTTGTAGAGTTTGATGAAAAAGGAAGAGCAATTTCTATTGAAGAAAAACCAAAACATCCTAAGTCCAATTATGCAGTAACAGGGCTATATTTTTATGACAATCGAGTTATACAATTTGCGAAAAATATTAAGCCTTCTGGACGTGGTGAGTTAGAAATTACCGATGTTAACAAAAAATATTTAGAGCTTTCCGAATTGCATGTTGAAATTTTGGGTCGCGGTTTTTCATGGTTAGACTCTGGTACTCATGAATCACTGCTGGAAGCATCACAATTTATTGAAACTATTGAAAAACGTCAGAGTTTAAAGGTTGCTTGTCTTGAAGAAATAGCTTATTTAAAAGGGTATATTGATAGAGAACAATTATTAAAGTTAGCTGAGCCGTTAAAGAAAAATCAGTACGGTCAATATTTAATTGATATTGCAAACCAGAAAAGACGACTAATCTATTTTTAAAATGATGGGGTGTTTATAATGAAAGTGATCGAGTCTTCACTGCCCGGTGTGTTATTGATTGAACCAAAAGTGTTCGGTGATCACCGGGGGTTTTTTATGGAAAGCTACAATAAAAAGCTTTTTGCGGAATATGGTCTTGATTTCGACTTTATTCAAGATAACCATTCGTTATCCAGACAAGCGGGAACGATCCGCGGACTTCATTATCAGTTAAATCCAAAGGCGCAAACGAAACTCGTTCGCGTTACTCGAGGAGCTATCTACGATGTTATTGTCGATATTCGCAAAGGTTCGCCGATGTTTGGCAAACGGCAAGGTTTTATTTTAAGCGCGGAGAATAAACGGCAATTGCTTGTGCCAAAAGGGTTTGCGCACGGTTTCTGTACATTAGTGGAAAATACAGAGGTACAATATAAAGTGGATGAATACTATTCTCCAGAACATGATCGTGGCATTCTTTGGAATGATCCGGCGTTAGGAATTGACTGGCCGACTGCGAATCCAATTCTTTCTGGCAAAGACACGAAACATCCGCTATTAGCAGATGCCGAAATCAACTTTGAATGGGAGAGACAGTAATGAATCTTTTAGTTACAGGTGGAGCAGGTTTTATCGGCAGCAACTTTGTCCATTACATGCTTGAGAAATATCCAAATTATAAAGTAGTCAATTATGATTTATTAACCTATGCGGGTAAATTGGAAAACTTAAAGGATGTTGAAAATCACCCGAACTATACATTTGTAAAAGGGGATATCAATAACCGTGAGCTAGTGGATTATCTTGTTAAAACGCACGAGATTGACGTTATTGTGAACTTTGCGGCGGAATCGCATGTAGACCGCAGTATTACAGATCCTGATATTTTCGTAAAAACAAATGTATTAGGCACGCAAGCGTTATTGGATGTGGCGAAAGCCAACCATATTAAAAAATATGTGCAGATTTCAACGGATGAAGTGTACGGTACACTTGGAGAAACGGGATATTTTACAGAAGAAACACCATTAGCACCAAACAGCCCTTATTCAGCAAGTAAAGCTGGTGGAGACCTACTTGTAAGAGCGTATCATGAAACGTATGGGCTAAATGTGAATATTACGAGATGTTCCAATAACTATGGACCATATCACTTCCCTGAAAAACTCGTTCCGTTAATGATAACGAATGTGTTGGAAGGGAAAGAACTTCCGATTTACGGTGACGGTCAAAATATTCGTGACTGGCTGCATGTAAAAGACCATTGTGCGGGGATTGATTTAGTGATTCATAAAGGTAGACCTGGTGAGGTATACAATATTGGTAGTCATAATGAACGGACGAATAATGAAATCGTACATTTAATTGTTGAAAAACTAGGTGTTTCAAAAGACTTAATTAAATATGTTGCCGATCGACCGGGCCACGACCGTCGTTATGCGATTAATCCAACAAAAATTATGACCGAGCTTGGTTGGAAGCCGCAATATACCTTTGAAAAGGGTATCGCTGAAACGATTCAATGGTATATCGATAACCAAGAATGGTGGAAAAATATTAAATCCGGTGAATATATGAACTACTACCAAAAACAGTATGGTGACAAGCTATGAAAGTGGTTGTAACAGGCGCAAAAGGTCAACTTGGTACAAATTTAGTCCATTTACTAGCTGATCGAGGATATGAAGGTTATGGTTATGGACGAGAAGAGTTAGATATAACAAAATTTGACCAAGTAAAACAGGTTATTACGAAAGCTCGCCCTGATGTTGTCATTCATGCTGCAGCGTATACAAAAGTCGATTTAGCGGAATCTGATCCGGATCAAGCATTTTTAATTAATGCATATGGAACAAGGAATGTTGCAGTAGCATCAGAAGCAGTGGGATCTAAACTTGTCTATATCAGTACCGATTATGTCTTTGATGGAATGGCGAATGAACCATATAAAGAATTTGCCCCGACAAACCCGCTTAGCGTATATGGGAAAAGCAAATTGGCCGGCGAGCAGTTTGTTCGTGATTTACACTCTAGGTTTTTTATCGTGAGAACTTCTTGGGTGTATGGGAAGCATGGGAATAATTTTGTGAAAACAATGTTAAAGCTGGCCGAAGAACGGGATGAATTGATGGTTGTCCACGATCAAGTTGGCTGTCCGACGTATACAGTAGATTTAGCCAATTGCATTTTGGAACTGATTCAAACAGAAAAATATGGCGTTTACCATGTTTCCAATTCTGGTCATTGTTCTTGGTATGAGTTTGCGAAAGCAATTTTTGAGGAAGCTGGGATAAAAGTTAAAGTAAATCCTTGTAAAAAGAAAGATTTTCCAAGACCAGCGCCAAGACCGTCGTATTCAGTGTTTGAGCATATGGCTCTTAGATTGAATGGATTTACTAAAATGAGGTATTGGAGAGAAGCATTAAGTGAATTTATTTGTCAATTGAATTTTATATAAGTTGCAATAAAGAATTTCCGATTTTTCGTTTCCGTTTTCATCTCCATACAAGCCGATATGATATAACGTGGCGAGTGATCAGCTGGATGTAAACAAAATTTCAACGTATTTAGTTAAATTGTAGACACTACAACAGTAAAAGTTAAAATGTAAGTAACTATTTATATTTTTAAAATGATAAGGGGAGAGATATAATAATTTGGATGAAACTCATATTTGTGACCAGTAGCTTTTGTATTGCACATGGCAACCAAAAGGGAAACAGGTAGGAATTTCCTTGGAAGTATGCCAAGTATGTTGTATGTATGAGGGGCGTTCATACATTCTTTCATACTGCCGAGCCCGTTCGTCCTGTTCTACCTCCTGTTTTATCTCGAGCAGAAGATCCATCAGGACTTTCGCCCATCCATGTTCATGGATCTCCCATAGCGATTGAAGTTCACGGAGAAGATGGACATTACATAATGCATGTTGGGCTTGGGGATACCGAAAATATGGCTTCCATGCGTCATGCATCATCGTTCCCCCCGTAAAGGGAAAGAAGCCCAATAACTCCATCGCTTCCTTGCCTCGTTTTGGATGGCAGACATACCACGTTGTTTGATCGTTGCTTGCGACATGAAGCCAGTTCCGTTTTCCCTGTACCTGAAAGCCTGTTTCATAGACGTGAAGAACGTGGGAAGTCAGTAAAATACCTCATGAAGAAGGGAACGAATGCCGGCAAGACATCCGCCGGCCTCCCGGTTAATCTTCACCAGCGTCCCTTCGCTAATCCGGTGATCAAAGACATCTTGGATCAGCTCTGCCGTCCGACGGTAAGGAAGCAATTGATACTGCATTAGATAGACAAGCAGCGCTTTGACTCTTGGTCCATATTGTACCGGGCTAGTGACGTGGGCAGGAAATCTGCTTGGTGAAGACGATGGCAATGGGGACATGACTTGACTTCGCATTCGTGCTGGGTGACTTCCACCGGCAGCGCCGAGAGATCCCATACTTGTCGGGTAAGGCATCGATGTATGCCCCCGATGTCCGGCCTACCCACCGGGACGTTTGCCGGTTTTCTTCCGCAAGGAGGTTCAAGGGCGAAACAGATCTGAAGAAGGAGGCAAATGGCTGTTAGAACAGTTTTTTCCGTGCGTGTTTCGAGTTGTTCGACCCGTGCTTGTAATTGTGCGATTTGATTCCATAATGTTTTGACTCACTGTACACCGCCTGCGGTCCCTGATGATAAACGGCTAAAATTTGTTCTTCTTTCATCGTCTTCACCTCCTGTTCATGTGTGATACTTCTAGTTTGGACAGGAAATAGTTGGACGCTGAATAGTTACAAAAAATTAAGCGGGATTTATATAATCAAATTGGTAGATAATATCATAGGAGTGGTTACCTTATGAAAACAGCATTTATTACGGGTATTACAGGACAAGATGGTGCTTATTTAGCAAAGTTATTACTAGAAAAGGGATACAAAGTCCATGGTTTACTTGCACGTCGTAGTACTAATACTCTTTGGAGATTAGAGTATTTAGGAATTGAAAATGAAGTTGAATTGCATGATGGGGATTTAACAGATGTAACATCATTAATCCGTATTATTAGTAAAGTTAAACCAACAGAGGTATACAACTTAGGTGCTCAAAGCTTTGTGGGAACTTCTTGGGAACAACCTATTTTAACGGCAAATGTTACAGGTGTAGGTGTATTAAATGTTTTAGAAGCAATTCGATTAGTAGACCCGAGTATTCGATTTTATCAAGCATCTACAAGTGAAATGTTTGGATTAATTCAAGAACCAATGCAATCTGAAAAAACTCCATTCTATCCTCGAAGCCCATATGGTGTTGCAAAATTGTTTGGTCATTGGATTACTGTAAACTATCGAGAAAGCTTTAATATTCATGCATCAAGTGGTATTTTATTTAATCATGAATCACCTTTACGTGGAATTGAATTTGTAACACGAAAAGTAACAGACGCAGTAGCGAGAATCAAGTTAGGTAAACAAAAAGAATTACGATTAGGAAATATTGATGCAAAGAGAGATTGGGGTTTTGCTGGTGATTATGTAGAAGCGATGTGGTTAATGTTACAACAAGATATACCAGACGATTATGTAGTTGCAACAGGAAGAACAACTACAGTTCGGGATATGTGTAAAATTGCTTTTGATTATGTAGGCTTAAATTATGAAGATTATGTTGTAATTGATCCAAAATTTTATCGTCCAGCTGAAGTAGATGTACTTTTAGGTAATCCTGAAAAGACAATGAAGAAGTTAGGGTGGGAGCCAAAAACATCATTAGAAGAATTGATTCACATGATGGTAAATGCGGACTTAGAACGTGTTAAAGCAGGTAGATAATAATGAGAATACTTGTTACTGGGGCAAGTGGTTTTGTTGGCAAATGGCTTGTAACAGAGTTAATGGATAGAGGACACGAAGTCATAGCTGCAGTAAGAAAACATAATTCTTTCCTAAAACATGTAAGGCAAGTTAGATTGGATTTATTAAATTATGAGAATGTTAAATCTGTGTTAAGATTAAGTAAGCCAGATGCCATTGTGCATCTGGCAGCTCAAAGTATGGTAAAAAAAGCTTGGGAGAATCCTTCTGAAACAATCCAAGTAAATGTCATTGGGACGACTAATCTTGTCCAAGCAGTCAAAGATGTAGTTCCTCCTTATGCTAAAATTATCACTGTCGGTTCTAGTGAAGAATATGGGTTGACAGCCAAAAGTAAAATGAAACTTACAGAAGAGGATAACTGTTTACCTCAGAATCCTTATGCAATTAGCAAATTGGCTGCTGGACAATTAGCCATTCAACTGGCTAAAAAAGAAAATTTAAATGTGGCTCATTTAAGACCATTTAATCATTTTGGCCCTGGTCAGCGTGAAGGGTTTGTTGTGAGTGATTTTGCTTCTCAACTTGCGAGACTTGAGAGAAGCAAAGGTTCGACTATTTTTGTTGGTGATCTTAGTGCACAACGCGATTTTACTGATGTGCGTGATATAGTAGATGCTTATGTTAAAGTAATAGAGAAGGAAGTACCGACAGGGATTTATAATATATCCTCAGGTAAGGCAACTCCTATTAGCGAGATTCTAAATATTTTATTAAAGCATGTTCACGTTCCTATTGAAGTATCTATAGATTCTGCCCGTTTTCGACCTGCTGAGGTCCCTGTTTTTGTTGGAGATTCTTCTAAAATACGAAGATTGATTGGTTGGGAACCAAAAAGAAAACTTGAGGATAGCTTAATAGAAACTCTTGAATGGTGGCGTACTATAATAAAGAATGAGGTACTCTAAATTGATTACAATAGTGTACTTTTTGGTTATTTAGAGTAATTTTCATACTCATATGATTGGTGCACGATATAATGAAAAATTAGCGAATAAACGTGAGAATATTGGAACATTAAGCTTACTCCCCAACACCATATGAATAGAGGTGAAGGGGAGTTTTTTACGCCAATGATTCGAACCTAAAGATAACTATTTGAATCATTGAAGAGTTTGTTCAAGGATTGCTAGTGTCTACCAGATTGTCATAATATTTGCGATAAATATTTGATCATAAGTGAGCAATTTATTGAGGTAATTAAATATGCTATATGATAAAGGGGAGTTATAAGAAACATGAATCTTGTGTTACTTTCCGGCGGCTCGGGCAAACGCCTTTGGCCATTATCAAATAATGCCCGTTCAAAGCAATTTTTAAAGGTTTTGGAAAATAAAAATGGTGAGCTGCAGTCAATGGTTCAGCGTGTCTGGGGGCAGTTAGAAAATGTCGGTCTTGCTGATTCCGCTGTGATTGCTACAAGCAAATCACAAGTCGATATGATTCAAAGCCAATTAAGTCATGATGTACCGATTATCATTGAACCGCTGCGGCGCGATACGTTTCCAGCGATCGCCCTTGCATCGGTTTATTTGTATAGTGTCGAAGGAATTCGTTTAGATGAAGTTATTGCGGTGTTGCCTGTCGATCCATATGTAGAGGATCGCTTTTTTCATCGAGTGAATGATTTAGAGAAAACCGTACTGGCAAGTGGGGCAGATTTGGCGTTAATCGGTGTCGAACCGACGTATCCATCGGCGAAGTATGGTTATATTGTTCCAGCTTCCCAATCTAATGAAAGTGATTATTTAAGAGTAAGCCATTTTATAGAGAAGCCAGCCGAAGAAAAAGCAGCGAAGTTAATTGAACAAGGTGCGCTTTGGAACTGCGGTGTGTTTGCTTTTAAGTTGGATTATATGATTTCATTATTAAAAGAAAAGGGGCTTCCGATTCAATATGATGAGTTGTTGAAGCAGTATGAGCGGCTTCCGAAGATTAGCTTTGACTATGAAGTAGTGGAAAAAGCACAACGTATTGTCATGTTGCCTTATGACGGCGATTGGAAAGACCTTGGGACATGGAACACGTTAACAGAGGAAATGGCAACGAGCCAAATTGGGAAAGGTGTTATTAGTGGCGATTGCGAGAATACTCATCTGATTAACGAACTTGATATTCCTGTGACTGTCTTAGGGGTATCGAATGCGATTGTAGCGGTAAGTCCGGACGGAATTTTAGTTTCCGACAAAGCTGCGAGCCCTCGAATTAAAGAACTGGTGGACGATTTTGACCAGCGTCCAATGTACGAAGAACGCCGCTGGGGTTGGTATCGGGTATTGGACTATACAAAGTTAGAAGATGGACGAGAAGTATTAACAAAACGAATTGGCGTTGCGGCAGGGAAAAATTTAAGCTATCAAATGCATCATCATCGCAGCGAAATATGGACGATTATTAAGGGAGAAGGTGAATTTGCCTTTAACGGTGAAATTCGCCACGTAAGACCGGGGGATGTACTTGAAATTCCTGTCGGTGCAAAACATGGAATTAAGGCGATTACTGATTTAGAGTTTATTGAAGTGCAAACAGGAACGAAATTAATTGAAGAAGATATTATTCGCATTTATATGACGTGGGAAGGAGTAGAAGAGAATTGTTTGTCTACCAGTAAATAATTTCTTTAGCTGTTGGAAGATTTCTCTTCTAATAGTTCTTTAATTATCGCTGTTGCTAGGAGAAAAAAGTGTTTTTATTGAGCCCCGTTTTTCAGAAGTACATGAGGGGCGGGACGAAGTTATGTGGTTTGTATGGATATAACATTATAATGCTACAGCTAAATTATTTAAGAAAGGGAAATACATTTGGAACAAAAAAGAATTCTAAATAAACAAGACAATATGTTCTTAGGAGCCGGCTTGTCATTTGTAGGCCGCGTTTTAAGTAGTCTTCTTGGTTATTTTAGTTTAATTATTACTGTGAAAATTGTTGGTGCGTTTGATTTTGGTCTATATAATATAGCACTCTCTATCATTGCATTTGTAAATATTCTTTCTGTATTTGGATTTGAAAATTCCTTGCTAAGGTACATTCCGCTGTGGAAGCAGAAAGGCAAGCAATATTTAGAGCAAAAGTTAAATTTAAGCATCGCGTTTGTAATCTTGCTATCTTTTGTTTTTACATTATTGCTTATTTTTGTTTCCTTTCCTATAGGTAATCTTTATAATAGTTTTAAGTTAAAGTATGCTTTAATAATAATGGGACTAAGTATCACTTTTAATACATTTATTGTTGTAAGTCGGGCTATAAACCAAGCTTTCTTTTACTATAGAAGAGCTATAGTACCTGAGGATTTTATTAGACCGATCAGTATGTTTATTTTGTTAGTAATTCTCTGGACATATAGTTATTTCACCGGAGAGCAATTAAATTTTTTGTTAATAGCTGTATTATATTTCTTTAATACTATATTAAGTTTTGTATACGCAATTAAGACGTTAAGGTTAACTCTTAAGGAAGAAGAGCTTAAATTTTCTGTTAAACTGAATAGTTTTAAGCTTGAAAGAGAGTTAATTCAATATACCTTTTACACTTTTTCAATAACACTTATATTACAGTTTTCTTACACTTTTACCGTCCTCATTCTAGGAATGATCTTATCACCTACAGAAGTTGGCTACCTTAGTTTATCGTTAAAAACGGTTTCTTTTGTTAGCTTTATATTAATAGCTGTCAATAAAGTTTTTGGACCTCGAATTGCAGATTTATATGCCAAAAATCAAATAAATGAACTGCATAAACTTTATAAAGAAACTGTTAGATGGATACTAACTTTCGGAACTCCAATCTGTTTATGGTTAGTACTTGAAAGTAAAAATATATTGCATTTTTTCGGTACAGATTTTGTTAAGGCAAGTGCGAGTCTTATTATTTTGTCAATTGGGGAATTTGTAAATATCGCGGTAGGTTCTGTCGGCTATATATTAATGATGTCTGGAAATGCCGCGTTAAATTTGAAAGTTAATATTTTTTCATTAATAGCCACAATAATATTAACTATTGTGTTGACTCCGATTTTAGGTGTAAACGGTAGTGCGATCGCAATTTCCTCAGGAGTCATATTAACAAATTTATTAAATTTAATGTTTGTAAGAAAAATGATTGGTATTTTACCTTACTCTAAAAAACAATATACTATAGTTGCATCAATTATTTTAAATATTTTTTTCTATTGGTTTATTTCTAATACCGTTATTCATAATATGATTATTTCTATGATTAGCATTTTTATTATTCATCTAGTTATTGTTATAGTTTTTGGATTAAACAAAATAGAAAGGAGAATGATTTTGAACTTCTTAAAAAATTCAAAGCTGCGAGGTAAATTCGTATGACAATGCCTAATTTTTTAATTATAGGAGCTGCCAAATCCGGAACAACTTCACTGTATCATTACCTAAAGCAGCTCCTCAAATCTATTTAAGCCCTATTAAAGAGACAAATTTTTTTGCATTAGAAGGCTCAAATGTAGATTTCAAAGGACCTGAAGATGAAATTCTTAAAGAATTTTCTATCACTAATATTGACGATTATCGTCTCTATTTAAAAACGTTACGGTTAAAAAGGCAATTGGTGAGGCTTCTCCACTTTATTTATGTAGCAAAAAGGCAGCAATAGGGATAAAGAAATATATTTCTAATGTAAAAATGATTGTGATTTTAAGGAATCCGGTTGATAGGGCGTATTCCCAATATATGCATTTCGTTAGAGACGGTAGAGAAACTTTATCTTTTCAGGCTGCTCTTGAGAAGGAGCAGAAAAGACTAGAAAATAATTGGGAATATGCTTGGGGGTATAAGAATCTGGGATATTATAGTGCTCAATTGAAGGTTTATTTTGAACTCTTTGATCGAAGACAATTTAAAATATTTTTGTACGAAGATAAAAGAAAATCCAAAACAGTTGTTAAGGGAAATATTTGATTTTCTCGGGGTAGATAACGAGTTCATTCCTGATATGTCTACAAGATTTAATATTTCCGGTATTCCAAAAAACAAGTTAATTCATAAAGACAGTGTAATAAAAGACTTGTTTAAAAGGATAGTGGCTAATCAAGAAACACGAAGAAAATTAAAAGAGCGAATTATGAATCGGAATTTAGCTAAACCTACATTGGTTAATTCAATATGACAAAAATTAATCGAAGAATTTAAAGAAGATTGATGCTAGTATAAATTCATGGACACATCTAAGTTAAGTTTCCATAGACCATAATGAAAAATGAAAGGATGTGTCCTTATGGGTAACCAAAATAATGGCAAAAAGTTTAATGATGATTTCAAGAAAATGGTTGTTGATCTTTATCACTCTGGTCACTTAGTGAAAGATTTAAGTAGCGAATATAGCGTATCAGAAGTAACGATTTATAACTGGATTAAAAAATATTCTCCTATTAGTTTGGAAGATGGATCTCGTGTTACTCCAGATGACTTGGCTCAATTAAAAAAACAGATTCGTCGGCTTTAGGAAGAAAATGAAATATTAAAAAAGGCTATGGCCATATTCGCGAGAAAGTAAGTCAATCCGAGCTCATTTCTTTCATTGATCAACAGAAAGAACAATATCCCATTCAAACACTTTGTGATGTATTAGAGATTCCTAGAATTACGTATTATCAATCTTTACATCATGTTGAATCTAATCGTGAACGTGAAAACAAGGAATTAAGAAAAAGAATTTTGGAAATTTATGAAGAAAGCAAACAGCGCTATGGTGCACCCAAAATTCATTATATCCTTCGAAAGGAAGGTTATGTGGTAAGCGTAAAAAGAGTCCAGCGTTTAATGAAAAAAGCTGGTATTCGTTCGATTGTAACGAAAAAATACCGTCCATATTCTAGTAAAGAGTAGGTAGTAGATCGCGAAAATCTGTTAAACCAAGATTTCACAACCACAACCATCAACGAAAAATGGGTGACGGATATTACATATATTCATACTTTAAAAGATGGTTGGTGTTATTTAGCTTCTGTACTCGATTTACACTCTAAGTAGGTAGTTGGCTATTCCTTTTCACGTACGATGACGACAGAATTAGTGATAAAGGCTTTAAATAATGCGTATGAGACCCAAGCTCCCAAAAAAGGACTTGTCATTCATACAGATTTGGGTTCTCAATATACAAGCGAAGAATTTGCCAAATATGTTCTTTCCAAAAACATGAAACAATCGTTTAGTCGAATAGGTTGCCCATACGATAATGCTTGTATAGAGTCCTTTCATGCCATTCTGAAAAAAAAGAGGAAATTCACCATTTCAAGTATCTAGATTATCAATCAGCTAAAAGATTTCTCTTTCAATATATAGAGGGTTGGTACAACCGTAAAAGGATTCATAGTAGTTTAGGCTATAAAACACCCCAAGAGTTAGAAGACAGCATCCGGAAGATAGTCTAGCTCCAAAATGAAGATTGTGCACCTGCTTTATATGGAGTGGCGGGCATGATAGCCTTGTTAGGCGATGCCGATGTTTATAACAGCTGGCTTCTCGGCAGGAGAATCATGCCCGCAGAGGCTCCATGTCAAGCACCACCGCCTTCGCTCTTTTATCGAGCAGGCACCAAATACAAATTAAATTTTGTGTGTCCAAAAATTTGTCATAAGTCCAGATATTTTACAATTACAAGATTTAATTAACCGTGACTTATCTTCTTGGTTAAAGTAATTTTTGTCGTTGTTAAAGTTAATGTGTTTTAAGGGGGAAATGGTATTGACTACAATGACAATTGAAAAAACTTATTTGATTGCACCACATGGTGGAGTACTTATTAATCGCGAAGTGAAAGGAAAAGAAAGAGAAGAACTTTTGTCTAAAGCAGAAAAAATGCCACATCTTACACTCTCCGCATGGAGCCTTTCCGACCTCGAACTAATCGGCATTGGCGGCTTCAGCCCGTTGACTGGATTCATGGGTCAAGAAGATTATCTTCGTGTTGTCAACGAAATGCGCCTTGCGAATGGTTTGGTTTGGAGTATTCCTATTACGTTACCAGTAACAAAAGAAGAGGCTGACCAATTCGAGATTGGAGAAGAAATTGCTCTTAAAGGTGAAGATGGTATTATTTACGGAACGCTTAAGTTAGAAGAAAAGTATACATACGATAAAGAATTAGAAGCAAAAATGGTATATGGCACAACGGATGAAGCACATCCGGGCGTAAAGAAAGTATATGAAAAAGGAGAAGTGTATTTAGCGGGTCCAATTACATTATTAAATCGTCCAGCTCATGATCAGTTTAAAGAATTCTACAAAGATCCTAGTGAAACTCGTGTAATGTTTGCCGAGCTTGGGTGGAAAACAGTTGTTGGGTTCCAAACACGTAACCCAGTGCATCGCGCGCATGAATATATTCAAAAATGTGCGCTGGAAATTGTGGACGGATTGCTTCTAAATCCGCTTGTTGGGGAAACAAAATCAGATGATATTCCAGCACACATTCGTATGGAAAGTTATCAAGTGTTACTTGACAATTATTATCCGAAAGATCGCGTGCGTCTTGTGATTTACCCTGCAGCGATGCGTTATGCTGGTCCGCGTGAAGCAATTCTTCATGCGTTAGTTCGTAAAAACTATGGTTGCACGCACTTTATTGTTGGCCGTGACCATGCAGGTGTTGGCGATTATTATGGAACATATGACGCACAAAAAATCTTCGATAACTTTACAAAAGAAGAGATTGGTATTGAAATTTTAAAATTTGAACACAGCTTCTATTGCACAAAATGCGGCAATATGGGAACAACGAAAACATGTCCGCATTATAAAAAATATCATGTACATTTAAGCGGTACGAAAGTGCGTGAAATGTTGCGTAACGGCATTAAGCCACCAGCAGAGTTTTCACGTCCTGAAGTAGCAGAAGTATTGATTCGAGGAATGAGAGAGACTAATTAAAAGGAACGGAAATCCTTATGACGTTGGAAATCGGCTTCGTTTTATTGATGGTCGTGTTAATGTTGGGCGGGCTTATGTTGGAAGTAGCCCGCCCTGATATGATTGTGTTTGTTGTGTTAACGGTTTTTTTATTGACAGGTATATTAACGTCCGAAGAAGCATTAAAAGGTTTTTCGAATCAAGGAATGTTGACAATTGCTTTATTATTTATTGTTGCCGGGGCGGTTCAGAAAAGCGGTATTATTGACCGTGCCTTAGCGAGACGATTGAAAAACAGCAAATCGATTCCAAAAACGATGTTGCGCGTATTTTTACCTGTCTCTGGATTATCAGCTTTCTTAAATAACACACCGATTGTTGTCGCATTAACACCGATTCTTCGCAAATGGTGTGAAGAAAATCAAATATCACCTTCAAAATTTCTAATCCCTCTATCCTATGCCACGATTTTAGGTGGGACGATTACACTAATGGGAACGTCCACCAACCTTGTAGTACACGGTTTAATGTTGGACAATGGCATGGAAGGATTTTCTTTATTTGAATTAGGGATTGTTGGGATACCAATTACCATTGTCGGGCTTGTTTATCTTATAACGATTGGCTATCGATTATTGCCAAATAATAAAGGAATGAAAGAAACGGTTCAGGAGCATTCGCGTGAATATTTAGCTGAAATGACGGTTACTTCTGATTTCCCGTTTCTCAATCAATCTATTCAGGCTGCAGGATTGCGTCAATTAAAAGGATTGTATTTAATTGAAATTATTCGCGGAAACGAAAAAATTTCTCCGGTAAAGTCAACAACAAAAATTCAAGAAGGAGATCGTTTAATCTTCACCGGCTTGATTTCGACGATTGCAGAGCTTCAGAAAATAAAGGGACTTACATTAGAAACCGGGACAAATTTGACACTAGATTCATTAAAAAATGGAAATACACAGTTAGTTGAAGCGGTTGTGTCGCATCAATCGACACTTTTATATAAAACGATTAAACAAGTGAGATTTAGAAGCAAGTATGATGCAGGGGTTATTGCTGTGCATCGAAACCGTGAAAGAATTAAAAGTAAAATAGGGGATATTGTTTTAAAACCGGGTGATACGTTACTTCTCTTATGCGGTTCTGATTTTATTGATAAATTTAAGCAATCGAATGATTTTTATGTGGTTACGCCTCTTGATACGCCTGCTGTATTACAAGAAGATCCGAAAAAAGGTTGGATTGCGATAAGTATTCTTGTTGCGATGATTCTTCTTGTGACATTTGGAATACTTTCCATGTTTAAGGCAATGAGTTTAGCGGCTGTTTTATTATTGCTTGCGAGAGTGATTACGCCAGAGGAAGCAAAGCAGTCCGTGCAATTCAATGTTCTTTTATTAATCGCCAGCTCCTTTGGAATTGGAACGGCGATGATCAAAACAGGGGCAGCAGAATGGATTGCAAATGGGTTGATGAAAATAGCTGAGCCATTTGGATTAGTGGCTGTATTATTTTCTATTTATTTATTGACTAATATCTTTACGGAGTTAATCACAAACAGTGCGGCAGCTGTTATGATGTTTCCGATCGCAATGGAAATAGCAAAGAAAATGAGCATTGATCCAACTGGACTAGCTGTATTAATTACCATTGCAGCATCCGCAAGCTTTATAACCCCAATTGGTTATCAAACTAATTTGATCGTATATGGTCCAGGAGGGTATAAATTCACCGATTATATAAAAGTCGGAACACCACTTAGCATTATTGTAATGGTTATATCCATTTGGATTGTTCATTTAGTATGGATTTCATAAAAAGGAGTTAGGATGAATGAAAGCGACAAACATTGTTTGGCATCACTCAAAGGTAACAAAAGAAGACCGACAAAAGTTAAATGGCCATAAAAGCGTTGTACTATGGTTTACCGGCCTCTCAGGTGCTGGGAAATCAACGTTATCGGTGGAAGTTGAAAAAGAACTTCATCAACGAGGTATTCGCACGTATATTCTTGATGGCGACAACATTCGCCACGGCTTAAATAAAAACCTTGGCTTTAGCGCTGAAGACCGAAAAGAAAACATTCGCCGTATTGGTGAAGTATCAAAATTAATGGTCGATGCGGGGATTGTTACGTTAACTGCTTTTATTTCTCCATACCGTGAAGACCGCGACATGGTTCGTCAACTTCTTGGTGAAAAAGAGTTTATTGAAATCTATGTGAAATGTAGTTTGGAAGAGTGTGAGAGACGCGATCCGAAAGGCTTGTACAAAAAGGCACGTGCTGGTGAGATTAAAGGGTTCACAGGAATTGACGATCCATATGAAGCACCAGAAAATCCAGAATTAGTTGTTGAAACGGACAAGCAAACATTAGAAGAGTCTGTAAAGAAAGTTATTACTTATCTTGAAGAAAAAGGGTATATTAACTAATATTGGATTAAGGTCACTTATCGTAAGTGGCCTTCAAATTTTTATGAAAGAGGTCTTTAATTATGTTGGAAAATATTCAATTAATCGATTTATTAAAGATTTCGTTAGATGCCGGAAAGGAAATTTTACAAGTGTATGCAAATGACTTTGATGTAGAAAGTAAAGAGGACCAATCTCCTCTGACATTAGCTGACAAAAAGTCGCATGAAACGATTGTTAAGGGACTAAGCTCTTTATATCCTGATATTCCTGTTTTAAGCGAAGAAGGAAAATCGATTCCATATGATACCCGTAAAGAATGGGACTATTTGTGGCTGGTTGATCCGTTAGATGGAACAAAGGAATTTATTAAAAGAAACGGAGAGTTTACGGTTAATATCGCCTTAATTGAAGAAGGAAAGCCAGTTGTAGGCATGATTTACGCGCCTGTGTTGGATACAGCATATTTTGCGAAAAAAGATATCGGCTCTTTTAAACTTGAAAATGTGAGTACAGTAGAGGTACAAGACGATTTAGCGCTTGTGAATGTTTCTGTAAGACTCCCACTTGAAATAAAGAAAGAAAAAGTATCGGTTGTGGCTAGTCGTTCACATTTGTCGCCAGAAACAGAGGAATATATCAATCAAATTAAAGAGAAATATGGTGAAATTGAGATTACTTCCGCTGGTAGCTCGTTGAAACTATGCCTAGTTGCGGAAGGAAAAGCGGATGTATATCCACGGTTTGCCCCAACAATGGAATGGGATACGGCTGCTGGACAGGCGATTGTAGAACGGTCGGATGGAGTAGTTTTAAATATCGAAACAGGTGTTAACCTAACTTATAATAAAGAAAATTTATTAAATTCTTGGTTTATTGCAAAAAGGAATTTTAATATTTAACCAAATTTAATGCTATTTCCAACATATTGGAGGTTTCTGTTTAATATGAAATTAGTCCTTTTATCCGGCGGATCTGGCAAACGCCTCTGGCCTTTGTCGAATGATACGCGTTCGAAGCAGTTTTTAAAAGTGTTGGAAGGAAAGAATGGCGAGAAGCAGTCGATGGTGCAGCGGGTGTGGGGGCAGTTGGAAGCAGTTGGATTGGCTGAATCTGCGGTGATTGCCACATCGAAGATGCAGCGCGATATGATTCATCGCCAATTAGGAACGGATGTGCCATTGATTATTGAGCCGGAGCGCCGCGATACGTTTCCAGCGATTGCGCTTGCGGCTTCTTATTTATATACGATCGAGAATATATCAGAAGATGAAACAGTAGTCGTTTTGCCGGTGGATCCATATGTGGAAGATTCTTTCTTTCAAAGAGTCAAAGAATTAGAGAATGTTCTTGAGCATTCGAATGCCGAGCTTGCGTTAATCGGTGTAAAACCAACATACCCTTCTTCTAAATATGGATACATTGTTCCTAAGGAAAAGGCGGAAGGCGCAGAATATTTTGTTGTGAATCACTTTACAGAGAAGCCAAGTGAAGAAAAGGCGCAAGCGTTAATTGCGATGAATGCTTTTTGGAACTGTGGGGTATTTGCCTTGAAATTAAAATATTTAGTCAATCTTCTAATGGAGAACAGCATTCCGCTTCATTTTGATCAGCTTTCTAATCAATATAGCACATTGCCAAAAATTAGCTTTGACTACGAGGTAGTCGAAAAAGCTGACCATATTGTCGTGCTTCCGTATGATGGTTATTGGAAAGATCTTGGTACGTGGAATACGCTGACAGAGGAAATGACAACAAATCAAATTGGGAAAGGCGTATTAGCGGAAGATGTGGTGAATACCCATTTGGTGAATGAATTAGACATTCCTGTGACGGTGATTGGTACAAAAGATCTTGTTGTGGCAGCAAGCCCAGACGGAATCTTGGTTGCCGATAAAGCTTCCAGTCCAAAAATTAAAGATTTAATTAACGGTTTTCATCAGCCGCCAATGTACGAAGAGCGGATTTGGGGCTGGTCGCGCGTTCTTGACTATGCGAAATATGAAGATGGTGAAGAAATGGTAACGAAGCGTATTTGTATTCATGAAGGGAAAAACTCAAGCTACCACTATCATAATTTACGTGATGAAGTATGGACGATTGTTCGTGGTGAAGGGGAACTTGCGTTAGATGACTCTATTACTCGTGTAAAAGCAGGGGATATCATTCACCTTCCGGCAGGGCGAAAACATGGTATTCGGGCGATTACGGAATTAGAGTTTATTGAAGTACAAACAGGTTCTGGTATTAGTGATGAAGATTTTGTGCGGCTTTATTTTAATTGGGACGATGTCATTCGTCACTTCCAAAAATCAAAATCAAAAGTGATTTCTTAATTGGCGGGGATGGTTCCCCGCTTCTTTTTTTATTTCAATAGAAAGGCTTAGGCAAAATGAAGACGATTGCGTATTACATTTCTGATTACGGTTTTGGGCATGCGGCAAGAAGTGTAGCGCTTATTCGCCAGTTGTTGAAGATGGTGAAAGATGTAAGAGTGATTATTTGCCACTCTTTTGCCCTTCAGTTTTTGCGAGAGTCTTTGCAGGGTGAGAATCGAATTGTGTTTCGCACGCTGGAAACGGATATTGGTTATGTGTTGCGAAAAGATTCGATTGAGCCGGATATCGAAAAATTGATCGTTGAATATGAAAAGTATTTGAAAAAGTGGAGCTCCCTAATTGAACAAGAACGAGATTATCTACAGACAAATGGGATAGATTTCGTCATTTCCGATATTTCTGCTTTTCCGTTTGAAGCGGCGTACATGCTAGGAATTCCTTCACTTGGTATATCCAACTTTACTTGGCATACGGCGTATCAAGGATTAATTGCTGATTCGCTGCTTCTTGAGCCTTTAAAAGAGGCCTATGAAAAAATGACGTATTTTTTCTCTCTAGCGGGCAGTCAAGAGCCAGATTGGGGAATGCAAGGAACGAAGCAGTTCGGCTTTTTTGCCAGAAACGTAGATAGCAATGAAGTTAATAGGATCAGAAAATTTGTGAATCCAACTGGCGATCAGTTCGTTGTTTTCTTTGGGCTTGGGATGAAAATTGATATCGAACAATTAGAACGCCTGCCGATTTGGGATAGCCCTAATTGTACGTTTATCGTTTCATCCAATGTTCAAGTGCAAAGGCCAAATGTTTTTTCCATTCCAAAAGACTACATCGAATCACAACATTACATTGCTGTAGCGGATTTAATCATTTCAAAGCCAGGTTGGGGAATCGTTAGTGAAGCAGGATGCGCTTGTAAGCCACTATTGATTTTAGATCGACAAATGATGAAAGAAGATCAACATACGATTTCGTATTTAAAAGAAAATCATTTATGCAAGACAATGACATGGAACGAATTACACCACTTTGTCATTAACGAAGAATTCGCCAATGAGTTGAAGAGTCCACATACACATGATAGTGATTTTCTTGTCAATCAAGCAGATATCATTTCAAAAGAAATTTTGCAAGTGTTAAGAACTAAAAATTAAGGGGTTTAACCATATGAAACAACCAATCTTAAAAAATTTTGACAATACGACGTATTAAATTGGGGGATTGTCTATGATTCTTGTAGTTGGCGGCGCCGGTTATATCGGCAGTCATTTAGTGAAAGAGTTAGTGGAAAAAGAGCAAGTCATCGTCCTTGATAACTTATCTACCGGTCATCGGTATTTAGTGGATGATCGCACGGTGTTTGTGCAAGGGGATTTAGGGAACAAAGCGGACCTTGAGCCGATTTTTGAAAAATACCCGATTCAAGCCGTCATGCATTTTGCGGCGAACAGCTTAGTCGGCGAATCGGTCGTTCATCCGCTCAAATATTATCAAAACAATGTCGCGGCGACGTTAACCTTATTAGAAACGATGCTGAAATATAATGTGAAAAACTTTATTTTCTCCTCAACCGCGGCAACGTATGGGATTCCGAATGTCGAATTAATTACCGAAGATTGCCCAACGAATCCGATTAATCCATACGGCCGCTCGAAGTTAATGATTGAACACATTTTAGCAGACTTTGCTTCTGCGTATGGTCTTAACTATGTCGTCCTTCGCTACTTTAATGCGGCCGGGGCGCATGAGTCGGTGGAAATTGGCGAAGACCATAACCCGGAAACGCATTTAATTCCGATTATCTTGCAGCATTTGTTAGGCCAGCGCGACAAAATTTCTGTCTTTGGTACGGACTATGATACGCCGGACGGAACATGCATCCGCGATTATATTCATGTCACCGACTTAGCGAAGGCACATATTTTAGCGCTCGAAGCCTTATTGTCAGGCAAAAAGAAAACCGCTGTCTACAACCTTGGCAACGGTTTAGGCTATTCCGTCAAAGAAGTGATTGAAACGTGTGAAAAAGTAACTGGTCGTAAAGCCATCATCGAATATACCGCCCGCCGCCCAGGCGACCCGGCCCGCCTTGTCGCCTCATCGCAAAAAATTTACGAAGAACTCGGCTGGAAAGCGGAATATTCGTTGGAACAAATCATCGAAAGCGCATGGAAATGGCATAGCCGAAATGTGAAGTAAATAGAAAGCCTCCTGCTGAATCATTTCAGCGGGAGGCTGAATTTGTTTTTAAAAGGAATAGAAGAGATCAATAGGTGATTACATGAAAAACAAATGACTTGTCTGGGGATTTGTTCTTCTATGGTGCGGTCTCATTTATTACTTTATAGAATCCCTGACTTGTAATAGTGAACATACCGCAAACATGCTCGGTGAAATTGTACAAAAATCGCCATTCAGACATCTGGACAATATAAGTGATGGTTTCTTCTCCGGGAATTACATCGTCCGCAAATTGGCGCATCTTTCTGTTTTCGGTGTGCTTGCTTTTCTGGCATGGAAAGCGATGTCTCCCCATCGTTTTGCTTGGCGCATGGGGCATTGCCGTTTTATGCGCGATTTTCGACGAATGGCACCGCTCGAAGTTTGTCGCCAAATTGATAGGATAGCAGAGAAGGAGAGCTTGAACAGCTCTCTTTTTTTGATTGAATAGAATTTGCAATGGAAAAATGCTAGAATCATAGTAGCAACTACATAAGCAGGGTGGGCGGTTGGCCACTTCCCGGTGAAGGGAGGTGGGAAAATGACGACATACGAAGCATTAAGTCTAGTCGCTCAATTCAGTCTAGTGCTGATAGGAGTGCTAACATTGATTGTTACGATGGTCGTCTATATAAACAAAAAGAAGTAACCGCTCCCCCACGACCAATGGATTAAGACGGTTACTCCTTTTCGGTAATCTCTGATTTAATTGGGTCAGCCGCTCTTCTTGCGGCATGTAGTTGCGCTGACCGGGTGTTCGCCGCACTCGGTCTTTTTCATTTTATGTTTTTCTTACGATTATTATACACATAACAAGGTGTATGTTCAAATTTTTCGGGATGCGTGCACTGTGCCTCCTGCTGAATGGGTGTAAGCGTGAGGATTGGTTTTTACGTATAATTTGATTGATGGGAATATACAAGTAGACATAAGTTAAGACGTTTAAGTTAGATAAAAAAGCGGTTCAAGTATAAATAATATATGTCGCAAAATTAATCTGTGTATATAGATGTTGAACAATTATCTTTATAATCAAGCGAAAAAAATCTTTATATTTATCCATTTCCCTGACTCCTTAAAAGTTCATCGAGCCGTTTATTCCACAACTGGGGAAGAAGGGCTGGTGAACTAAGTACATATTTGATCAACTTTTTTTGATTTTCTAAATGCAGCTTAATAAATTTGGAATGGCCGCTGTCCAAAAGCTTGCGAATGGATTGGATTTGTTGTTGGGATAGTTGTTTATTTAATGCGCGTTGGTAAAGGTTATCTACAATTTCTTCATTTAACCAATGATAGTTTTTGTTTAATCTTCCAACCATGTTTAAAGTTTCCCTGCTAGCCGGTTTTCCTGAAGTTTCGTTTAGGTATTGTATACTAAATCCTCTAGATCTTCAATCGTCGCATAGCTGGCTGCATATCGAATCGCTTGAAATTCTAAGGCTTCTTTTCGCCCTTCAATATCACGGTTGCTTGGCTAAATAGTAATAATGTTGATATTACTTGTTTTAAAATAATTCCCTACAAAATAAACGATGAAGTGTTCTTAAATATTGAAAAGGTTTTGCCCCTTAATACCTATCGAGATTATTATGTAAATTTCTTAGAAAGTCCTTTAAAAAGTAGCACGAAGAAAAAAGGTATCTCACGAAGATCACTTCCTAAAATTAATGATATGCTTGAATGGGGCGTTGTTAAAGCTGGTGATACAATTGTTGCAAAAGGTCGGGAAGAAGAAGCTAAACTATTGGCCAACGGAAATGTGGAAGTAAACGGTGAAGAAATATCCATGCAAAAATGGTTAAAAGACCTTTTTGGCTGGAATAGTATCCAAACATATGTATTTGCTGTTCATAAGGAAACAGGAAAGACACTATCTCAAATTCGTGAGGAGTATATGGAGAAAGAACTTTCTGGGGCCAGTCCCCCGCCACGTTAATACTGTAAAGTGGTGAGGGACTGGCCCCATATAGAAAGAGGATAGGTTAAAACAACAGACCTGACTTTAATTTTTAATCATTCTTAAGGAGTATTGGTTAAGCTTTATTTTTTGGAAAATCTCGTTTTAGTTGATCAAGCCACTCTTGTAGCAATTGTAGTTCTTTTTCTGCTTCAGTTCCCTTTAGCAAGTATGTTACATCAATAGAATCAAAATGGCTGCTTAATAGTTTAAAGGCCCATATTTGATCCTCTTCTGATTTCCAATGAACCCCAGCTCGTAATCGATCTAATATAATATCTTCAATTGAAATTAAGTAGACAAAGTGGTTTTCATCTATAACAACTTTTTTAACTCGATTATAATCGCCAGCTAAATGATTATCTGGAATTTCAATAGCAATTTCTATTTCTTCATGGAAAAAATGACGACCTTCTTTCTGAAATCCTAAAGATAAGAGAATGTTTTCTATTTTTTGATATCCATCGGAAACAAAGTCAATATCTCTTGTTGAGTATTCTTGCTATGTATAAATTTCAACAGATAAGCCACCGACAATAATAGGTTTTATATTATATGGATCTAGTAGTTGTGTAACGATAGAAGCTGTTTTAAGCATGGCTTCATACTTTGGCTTATCTCGTAATGATTTCAATTCTACTTTTGCTTTATGGATGTTCATTGTCTATTAAAACGAGCCAAAATTTTTGCTTCCGTTGGATCTTTTGGTCGTACCCTTCCACGATTCAAATTTTGGTTTTCAATTTTTGATATTACTTTATTGACTACATGCTCATATTTTTTACGGTTTTGAAGTGCTCTTTTTTCAATTTCTTTTAATGTGAGAGTGTTCATTCCTTCATCACCCTTACGTTTTCCTTTCATATACATATACCTCTCAACTTTTTGACAAAGTATATGTATATGTTTTACTAATTATAACATATTTATTCCCATCTTTGGACGAGGGCCTGTCCCCTTGGACAGAGGGCCATTCCCCCACCACGTTAATACTGTAAAGCGGTGAGGGGAAGGCCCCATTTTCAGGAATTCTCCTTATCATGGAGGATTAGGACAGGACTACCTTCCTTCTACTATTGATAAGGGATCGCTCAGAAATACTTACCATAGATTGAATTTGTTCCTGTTACTATGCAAGACTTCTGTTTCCTTTCTTGACCAAGTCTCCTGTATCAACCCTTTTTATATCTGATAGTGATAGTATTTTTATTTTAGATAATGTAGATGAGCAAATTCCCTAACATATATTTACATCCAAACAAAAAAGGAGACAGGAATCCAACTTCTTGGTTAGAATAGATGCGCTACCAACTACCTACAAGGATGTTCATGTCTCATGAATAGATTAGCACATCATCAAGGAATCCACTATTTTTCATAACGTTTTGTCATTTCTCTTGTTTCCTATCATATTTATGTCCTTTATTAGTCCTATGAAGGACCTTTCT